>PNNU01000091.1 GCA_013824385.1 Anaerolinea sp. | reverse complement strand
TCGTACCAGACGAGGGTGTAGATTTGGGTCCTGTCCTCGCCCAAAAGATCGTTGAGATCAAGCCGCAAGACACCCTTGAAGACCTTGAAAAACGCGTTCACCAATGTGAACACGAATTGCTGGTGGAAACCATTAATAAAACCATACTTCAATTGGAGGAAAGTCATGCCTAAAGCACTTATGTCTGTCTATGATAAAACCGGTTTGGTCGAATTTGCCCGGGGATTGATCGGGCTTGGTTGGGAACTGCTAGCTTCAGGTGGAACCGCCAAACTGTTGCAGAAAAACAACTTGCAGGTCACCGAAGTCGCAGAGTATACGGGTTCACCAGAGATTTTAGGCGGACGTGTCAAGACGCTTCACCCAGCCATCCATGGCGGCATATTGGCGCGCAACACCCGGGAAGATTTTGAACAACTCAGCTCAATGGGTTGGTCCCCGATTGATCTGGTGATCGTCAACCTTTATCCCTTTGAATCCACCATCGCCCAGCCCGATGTTGCCCTCGCGGATGCCATCGAACAGATTGACATTGGCGGAGTCGCCTTAATCCGCGCTGCAGCTAAAAATAATGACCGGGTGACCCTTGCCTGTGATCCTCAAGATTATCCTTCCATTTTTCAGTCCTTAAGCGAGGGTGCACTAGATCAACCCTTGCGCAACAAACTTGCATTAAAGGGCTTCCGCCTCACTTCTCATTACGACCAGGCTATTGCCAATTTTCTTGAAGGCAGTGAGGTTGAAACCCTCACCCTTCATCCGATACAACCCCTGCGCTACGGTGAAAATCCGCACCAGTCGGCTGTATTGCTGGGTTACCGCCATAACGACACACCACTCGGCGGACAGGTTCTGCAGGGTAAAGAACTCTCCTACAACAACCTGCTGGACCTGGACGCCGCCTGGCGCGCCGTGGTGAGCTTCAAGAAAAACAGCATCGTCATTATTAAGCACCTTTCACCCTGCGGCATGGCATCAGCAGATGACCAACTCACAGCATATCAGGCTGCACTGGCTAGCGATCCTGTCTCTGCATTTGGTGGAATCATTGCTGCCAACCGCACCATTGAAAAAAATACGGCCGAAGCCATTAGCAGCCTTTTTGTGGAATGTATTATTGCTCCTGGCTTTGATCCCGAAGCTTTACCAATACTCGCCAAGAAGAAAAACCTGCGCTTGATCGTCATGCCCAACCTTGAAATTGAACCCAAAGTCGAGTATCGTTCCATTACGCGCGGTGTGCTGCGCCAGGATGTTGATTTTGGCGACAAGACTCAGGCTGACTGGAAGGTCGTTACTGAAATTCAGCCCACTTCTGAACAGATGAACGCCATGAAATTCGCCTGGACAGCTTGCCAGCACGTCAAATCCAATTCAATTGTCTTTGCCCAGGGTGAATCCACAGTAGGTATCGGCGGGGGGCAGCCAAATCGCGTGGATTGCGTTAGAATTGCCAAGCAGCGCGCCGGTGATAAATCAGAAGGCGCCGTGATGGCATCTGATGCTTTCTTCCCCTTTGCTGACTCAGTGGAAGAAGCCGCCCGTTTTGGCATCAAAGCAATCGTCCAACCAGGCGGATCCATCCGCGACCAGGAATCCATTGATTTTTGCAATAGCAAGGGTATATGCATGATATTCACCGGCTATCGACACTTCCGACATTAGAGGAGAAAAAATGAACCAGGCTTTATTTGAGCAGAACGATGCGTTAACTTTTGACGATGTTTTAATTGAACCGGGTTATAGCGAGGTATTACCCTCTGAAGTGGATGTGCACGCCAAATTAACCCGCGACATCCGACTCAACATCCCTCTGCTCTCGGCCGCCATGGATACTGTGACCGATTCACGCCTGGCGATCGCCCTTGCGCGCGAAGGCGGCATTGGCATTATTCACCGCAACCTTTCTCCAGATGCCCAGGCCCGTGAGGTTGAGATCGTGAAACGTTCAGAATCCGGCATGATCTCTGACCCCATCACTTTGCCTCCAACCGCGACACTTGCCGAGGCTGAAGAAATTATGGCCCGTTTTCACATCAGCGGTCTACCCGTGGTGGACCCCCAAACCAGGAAGCTTGTGGGCATCCTCACCAATCGTGATACCCGTTTCACCGAACCTGAAGATATGGGTAAACTGGTATCCGAGTTCATGACCTCCTCCAAGTTGATCACCGCCAAGATCGGTACCACGCTTGAACAGGCCAAAGAGATCCTTAAAACCCACCGCATTGAAAAGCTCCCGCTTGTAGATGACAGTGGATATCTCAAAGGCCTTATCACGGTGAAAGACATTCAGAAAAAACTGCAATATCCACAAGCCGCCAAAGACAGCCGCGGACGCCTGTTGGTTGGCGCCGCAATCGGCGTCGGCGGGGATGTGGATGACCGCATCAACCGCTTGATCGAAATGGGTGTGGATGTGGTGGTGATTGACACCGCCCACGGACACACCGCTGGTGTGATCAAAACCATCCGCCATATCAAATCCATTCACCCCGATCTTCCGGTGATCGCCGGCAACGTGGTCACCGAAGATGGCGCAAGGGCATTAATCGAAGCTGGTGTGTCTGCAATCAAAGTCGGTGTAGGTGCCGGGTCCATTTGCACCACTCGCATCATCTCGGGCACAGGCATGCCGCAATTGACCGCTATTTACCGCTGTGCTAAAATTGCCCGTCCCGCCGGAATTCCGGTGATTGCAGACGGCGGCATCAAATATAGCGGCGATATTGTCAAAGCCATAGTGGCAGGCGCGGATACCGTCATGCTCGGCAGCCTGTTGGCAGGTCTAAAAGAATCTCCAGGCGAGGAGATCCTCTACGAAGGCCGCCAATACAAGACCTACCGCGGCATGGGCTCAATGGGTGCATTACAGGGCTACGGCAAGGACCGTTACGGCACAAACCAGGGCGGACCAGGCAAACTCGTCCCGGAAGGTGTCGAGGGTATGATCCCGCTCAAGGGGTCTCTGGACGACTATGTGTTCCAGCTCATCGGCGGTTTGCGCTCAGGCATGGGTTACGCCGGCGCCGGTTATCTTGAAGAATTGCGTACCAAGACCCGGTTAATCCGCATTACTGGTGCGGGCTTGATTGAAAGCCACCCGCACGACATCACCATTACACGTGAAGCACCAAATTACCAAAGAGGAAGTTGATCTCACAAGACCCGGCTAAAACCCGGGTTTTTTATTTGTGAATAGGGTGTAACTTTTTTGATAATTCTCCATCTAACTATGCAAACAAACTAATATGGAGATGAAAAAATGAATGCACCCATGCATGTTACCGATGAAGAATTTGAAAAAGTAGTCTTACAGTCAAAACTACCTGTCGTGGTCGATTTTTGGGCACCCTGGTGTGGACCTTGTAAAATGGTAGGCCCTATTCTGGATAGAATTGCCAACGAACAAGACGGTAAACTGTTGATCGCAAAAGTAAATACAGACGAGAATCCGCAGTGGGCGCAGCATTATGGCGTTCAAGGCATCCCCACCATGCTCTTCGTATCAGGTGGAAAGATCGTCCACACCCAGGTTGGAGCGCTTCCCGAACCTGTCTTGAAAGACATCCTTGGACAGTTCATGGATATTGTAGCCAACCCTAATTAGTTTCAAGAAAAAAATATCCCCCATGAATTTATTTGTTCATGGGGGATTTTGTTTAAACCTGTGTAATATTACTACATGGTTATTACTCATAACTTTTTATTATTTCAATAATTCCAATAATATGATTGTTGAAATTACCAAGCTCTTCTGCTGGAATCCAAAACTCTTGATGATAACTTGCACCAACGGTTTGAATTTGAAATTGAGAAATATACACATCATCAACTTCAAACTTAGTAATATAGCCTTTATTACCAGAACTTTTATCTTTTACATTCCATTTACTTGCAATTTCTTCAGCATATCTTTCATTAAGTACTGGATAGAATATCGGTTGTTCCTCCAAACGTGGAGGAAAACATTGATATTTACTGTCAATCACTAATTGCCGTTCAGCCTTTCCAATGGGTCTGTATAAGATCATGTTCAAAGCCTCATCAATAATAATTGTAATTATTAAAGTTTTTTGTTATGCAAAACACAAATCATTATTTCTCCTCTTTTAAATAATCCTTCAATTCCAATTTGGCGAATAATCTTTCTTTTACTTCGCCGGGAATTTCGACCTCATCATTACAATGTTCATACAACTCCACGGTCTTTTTGAGTGTATTGACCACAACCCTGCAGTTATCGCAGGTTTTCATATGTTCTTCAATTTGGGCGCAAATTTCTGCTTGCAAATTGCCGTCAATGTAATCGGATAGATCCCCAAGCATGGTATTGCATTTATCAGTATGTACATGTTTGCTCATTTGGATTTCTCCTTTTCGACCTTTTCGGCATAATAACCCGCCAATTCCTGACGCAGTCGAAGTCTTGCTCTTAATAACCTGGTTTTTACATTATTCTCAGTGATCTGCATGACCTCCGAGGTTTCTTGAATGGACATGCCTTCCAAATCGCGTAAAACAAACACCGTTTTTAAGGTTTCCGGCAACCTCTTAATGGCATCATCCATAAACTTTCGTGATTCTGATGTCAATAATTCCTTTTCAGGCAGGCAGCAGAAATCGACAATTTCCATTCCAGTGCTTTCCTCTTCCGAATCAAATGGCTGAGTGTCATCCACTGAAACCATGGGTGTTTTGCGTTTGCGAATCAACATAAGTGCTTCGTTAACTGCTATCCGATGCAGCCATGTGGAAAGGCTTGAACGACCCTCAAAAGTTGGAAGCGCCTTTAAAGCCTTCATATATGTTTCCTGCAGCACATCTTCTGCATCCTGCTCGTCTCCGAGAATTTGCCGTGCGGTGCGATAGATTTGCGTTGAAGTCTCATCCACCAATCTTGCAAATGCCTGTCGATCTCCACGGATCAATGCATCCACAAATTCAGATTGATTGTTATTACTCATTTTGATGCATTCCTGATGTAAAAGTTGCTTGCCACCTTGTTTTTCCAATCTTTAAAAATTATTTTTGATCACTAATTCTGATCCATTTTATGATTACTGTACTATCATTTAATCCATTGTAACAAAAGTTAATTGAAACGTATCCTTTCGACCGAATTTCCGTCATAATTGATAGAGAATGATTTTGCCGAACGAACATAAACTACTAGAAAAAGCCAGAGATTTTGACTCAGATTCTCTAGGATTAATCTACGACACTTACAGTCCTGGATTATATCGATACGCAATGAGGTTGCTTGGAGACAGTAGTATGGCTGAAGAATGTGTTGCTGATACCTTTTCCCGGTTTCTGAATGCCTTACGTTTGAAACACGGCCCTGAAAAATACCTGCAAGCTTATTTGTATAGAATCGCCCATAACTGGATTACAGACTCTTATCGCAGGCAAACGCCAATAATGATCGAATTGGATGAATCTTTTCCAATTTACGATGAAGAAAAACCAGAAAACAGGCTCTCTGATGCTTTCGAAAAACAAGAAATCCAGAATGCTCTCAGAGTACTTACTGCTGATCAACGACAGGTTATTGTTCTTAGATTTATTGAAGGATGGTCAAATGAAGAGGTTTCACAAGCGATTCAAAAACCAGTAGGCGCCGTAAAGGCACTGCAGCATCGTGCGCTGGAGACACTTCGTAAAGTGCTGACCTCAGATGAGAAAGTGAGTCTGAATGAATCCTAATAAAAGAATTGAACACGAAATAATCAATAAACTGGGCAAACTTGAATCCATACCAGAGCGTGATCCAGAGAAAGCCTTGTCTGGAAAATCTGCTTTTCTCGCAGAAGCATCAATTATCGCCCGGAGCGTATCTACAGAGAGCATTCAACGTCATAACAAGTGTAATCAGAAAAATACAACCCACTTGTTAGAACGCCGAAAGGAGCGTGCTCCAATGTTATCAACTTTTGCTTCAATTATTTTAGCTGTTTCTCTCATCCTAGGAGGAAGTGGTGTCACTGTTGCAGCTGCACAGGCCAGCGAGCCAGGTGATTTACTTTACGACATTAAACTGTTGAGCGAATATGCTGCAATGGATCTGACCTCTACCCCTGAATCTCAATTTAACCTCGCATTGGATTTAGTAGACAGACGTGCAAATGAAATTGTGACACTGCTTTCTGATGGTGACGTGGTCACAGACCAAACGCTCATCCGCTATCGTGATCAAATTGAACAAGCTATTCTTTTAGCAACAACTCTGCCAGAAGGTGAAGTTGTTCAAGCGTTAGAAAAGATCCAGGACCGGCTGAATACACAGCAGCAAACACTTTTACAGACCAAAACAGATGGTTCTGAAGAAGCTGTTGCTGCCTTAACTCAAACCAGAGATATGATTCAAGAAAGACTTCGAATTCTCGAAAATGGTCAAACAAATCTTCTGCAAATGATGGAGCAATTGCGTATTCAAGAACAAATCAATAATCCGGAAAACGGAAATTCACCAACAAATTTTGGAGAAGATGCGCAGAATACTCCAAATCCTGAATACGGCGATAATTCTCCGAATGATAACAATGAACAAGGTGGAAACAGTCCATGGCTTACAGAGACTTTTTCCCCTGCTGAAACCACTGTCAATGGGAACGAACAAGGTGCAAACAATCCTTGGTTGACTGAAACTCCTGCTCCTTACGAGATTGATCCCAATGGAAATGGTTCGAACCAAACTTCTGAGCCGAATGCAACCCAAGGAAATCTAAGAGCCACAATTACCCAGACTGCACCGCCCAACCAAGGTTCAAGTGGCGGCTCAGGTTCTCAAAACGGAAATCATTGATTACATCTAAACCCCTAGATTGACAAGCCGGCCTTGAAAAAGCCGGTTTGTTTATTTAATCCACACAATTTGTTCATCCCGCCTTCATCAGTTCTTCATAACTTTCACCTAAACTAATAATTGTTCAACAACAAATCGATTAATAAGGAGTAAAAAAAATGAAAAAAGCTTTAGTAGTATCTCTGGTTCTCGTGGCCGCTGTTTTTACCCTCGGTTCAGTCAGCAAGGTTTATGCCTCATCTGAAACCTCTTCCCCTATTGTCAACACTGCCAGTTACGGTTTCGGTGGTCAGGGTGGAATGATGAGCGGCACCCAGCAAGGCTTGCTGCACGATGAGATGGTAGAAGTGGTTGCCGAGAAACTGGGCATTACCGTGGAAGATTTGAATGCCCGACTTGCCAATGGTGAAAACTTGTATTCCGTCGCAATTGCCGAAGGGTTATCCAATGAAGAAGCTAAAGCAATGCTACTCGATGCACGCATTCAGGCAATTGACCTCGCTGTCGTCAATAACGATCTCACCCAGGCCCAGGCTGATTTTATGAAAGCCCGCATCAAGTTGATGAGTGAAGCTGGCGCAGCCGGAGCCCGTGGAATGATGGGCGGCTCTCGTGGCGGCAATGGTACTGGTCCCTGTATCGGGAATTTCAACAACAACTAAAAACCGAACGTAGAATAACGAAGGCGCCTGTTTTTGGCGCCTTCGTTGTTCTTTTCATTAGGTTCCTAATATGTATAAAAATAGGTGTATATTTTCTTCAATTCCAATATAATGAACTTATGACTGACTCAACCCAAAAAATCCTCGTTGTAGATGACGAACCTCAAATTCTGAAAGTCCTGCAGGCTTACCTTGAAAAGGAAGGTTACCATGTGGTTTCTGCCATGGATGGCAGGGTGGCGCTTGAAGTATTCAGCCTCGAAAATCCCACATTCGTCATCCTTGATTTGAACCTTCCCGGTATCGACGGCCTTGAAGTCTGCCGCGAAATTCGCCGCAGTTCCTCCGTACCCATTTTGATGCTGACAGCGCGTGTTGAAGAAGTGGATAAATTGATCGGATTGGAATTAGGTGCTGATGATTACGTGGTTAAACCCTTCAGTCCGCGTGAAGTGGTCGCAAGAATAAAAACAATTATGAAGCGGGTGAATCCTGCAACTGGCAAAGGCGAAATCATCCAGGCAGGCAACCTGACCATTGACCTCGGTCAGCACACCGTTACCCTCGACAGCAGATCAATCGAACTCACACCCACCGAATTTCAGATTCTGGTGACGCTGGCCAGCAACCCCAAACGCGTTTTTTCAAGGCTGCAAATCATGGAACATGCCCAGGGCGATGCCTTCGAAGGTTACGAGCGTACAATAGACGCTCACATTAAAAATCTACGTCTAAAACTCGAACCCGACCCCAAAAATCCGGTTTATATACAAACAGTTTTTGGGTTGGGATATAAATTCGAGTTGGTTGAAAGCAAATGAAAAACAGCTGGCTTTTCAAACTAATAGGTGCATTTCTGGCAATTATTGCAATTGGTGGCCTGGTCACTTCCATTCTGACTTCGCGTGCCACACTTAGAGCTTTTAACCTTTACACGACCCGCAGCGGACAAATCTGGGCGCGTCGTCTTGCCCCAGATTTGGCGGAATTTTATTCTCTAAATAACAGTTGGCTGGGTATTGATATTTTTCTTCAAGAAACATCCATGGCACAGCAACACCAGGCGATGATGGGTCAAGGTAACGGTAAAGGCAATGTGCAAAGTGGTTCAACAGATGATTCAATGATGAGTGCGCTTGGCCAGCGGTTGATCGTTGCAGACGAAAAAGGAGTGGTGATTTTTGACTCTTTGGATGAATTCGACGGAAATCAACTAACTCAGATCGAAATAATTAAAGGCATTCCAGTCATTGTTGACAAAAGCATTGTTGGTACGCTTTTAGTCACTCCAGGCAGTCAATCCGCGACCACGACGCTTGCCAATGAGTTTCAAGCTTCCGTCCGTCGTGCCATCATCAGCTCTACACTTATTGCTGGCATTACCGCGCTCGCCCTTGGTGCCTTGCTGTTCTTTCAAATTACAGCTCCCATGCGCAAGCTACGCAAAGCCGCTGCAGCCATTGCAGAAGGCGACCTGACCCAAAGGGTAGAAATCCGCGGCGAAGATGAATTTGCCCAACTTGGCGAAACCTTTAATCAGATGGCCGCCAACCTTTCTCAGGCGGAACTACAACGACAACATTTGATGGCCGATGTGGCTCATGAACTCCGCACCCCTCTCACAGCCATTCAGGGCACCGTAGAGGGCATGCAGGATGGTATCTTGCCCTGTGACCCCGAACAGTTGAATGCGTTGATTGCAGAGACCACATTACTAAACCGATTGATTGAAGACTTGCGTTTGTTGTCGCTGGCAGAAACCAATCAGCTTAAACTCACACGACAACCCGTTGAAATGAACCATTTGATTAATCAAATCGTTGATAGAAATCAACCTCAAGCACGTTTGAAAGAAATCAACCTCATCCAACACCTGCAAGAGGGTTTATCCACACTTCAAGTCGATCCCGACCGGCTCACGCAAATTCTGAGCAATTTGATTAATAATTCCTTAAGATATACACCCAAAGACGGATCAATCGAGATTTCCACTACACAGCAAACTCCAACCGCCCCGGTTACAATCTCTGTTTCCGACTCCGGAACAGGCATCTCCGCACAAGATCTTCCCTATATATTTGACCGCTTCTACCGCGCAGACAAATCCCGTTCGCGCACAAGTGGAGGATCAGGGTTGGGATTGGCTATCGTTAAGGAATTGGTTGAAGCCCACGGTGGCGCAATTAGAGTAGAAAGTCCTGTTTATACAGAAGATCACCAAGGATATGGAACTCGCTTTATTATAGAATTGCCTTCAACTTAATTTATTAAAACGGCATATAAAAATCGCTCGAATGAAAACCATTCGAG
>PNNU01000090.1 GCA_013824385.1 Anaerolinea sp. | reverse complement strand
GTAGCGGGATATCTTACGGCCTCATGTGCAGATTTTGGTTTACTTGAAAACGGCCAAAAAAGTATTCGTAAGATCGTACCATTCAGAATCGAATCAAGTATAGCAATTATCCTTGCATATGATCTTCACTTTTCAGGTCGTGGTGATAACAGTGTTCTTAGCGATCCGGATTGGTCATTATTTGGAATGGATCGAAGTGATGTGCTGAATGAACTCAAACAACTAGCATTAAAAGGGTGGTTTATCATCCAATCAGCCGGGGATGTAACTCGCATTGGCTGGCAGTATAAAGACATGGAGGAATTAACGGATGCCCTCATTAAAAGATAATTTTGACGAATTAATGGAACGGGTTCGATCGGGGCGTGAGTTAGGGCATGCCAGTTTTGAACCCATCTATTATTTGATTTTTCATCCTAAGGAAATCTTAGATGTAAAACGAAGTCTACCTGCCTGGGTAGCCAAATTACGAAATGACGGTTGGAATGTCGAGCAATTTTCAATAGCTCAGGAAGTTCGTTCTATATTGGACAGTACGCCGATGATGAAAATCTGGTTGGCCGCAGATAAAAAAGCTCCCCTTTTATGGGATAAAGCCAACCAATCCTTAGCCAATGCCATCACAAATGGCTCTTTAAAAGGACGATTAGAAACCAAGCTGGAGCAATTGAAAGGTAAAAAGAATTCCATTGTTCTCGTCACAGATCTCGAGGCTCTTCACCCTTACACTCGAATTGGCGCTGTAGAGAGCCAACTTTACGGAAAATTTTATGTACCAACTGTATTTTTTTACCCGGGTGAACGTACCGGGAAGACGCGATTGAAATTCCTGGGGTTTTATCCAGAAGATGGTAATTACCGCTCGGTTCATATCGGCGGCTAAAAGCGAGGAACAGTGACTATGCAAATCAAATCATTATTCGATCCATCGAAAGACATTTACCGCAACATCGAAAAGGTAATTACCTATACTGCTTCACAGGAAGTCCGTTTAAAGGCGGAAATCACCGAATACATTGTGACTGAAAGTATTGAAGATCAGTTTGAGCGGTTGCTGACCAAAATGCAACAGGCTATGGACGTTGGCGGTGAGAATGAGGTGGGTGTCTGGGTTTCTGGCTTCTATGGTTCTGGTAAATCATCCTTTACCAAATACCTTGGTCTGGCGTTGGATCAGAGCGCCCAAATCGAAGGAACGCGGTTCTTGAAATATTTACAGGACCGCATGAATAAACCGCAGACGCGAGCATTGTTGTCCACTATTGCTAATCGCTTCCCAGCAGCGGTTGTGCTTCTCGATCTGGCAAGTGAAATGCTGGCCGGTGCAACAATGGAGGAAGTTTCGACAGTTCTTTATTACAAGGTGCTGCAGTGGGCAGGTTATTCACGCAATTTAAAAGTGGCAGCATTTGAAAGACGATTAAAGAAAGACAACCGGTACGACGAGTTCACGGATCGAATTCAAAATGATCTTGGTGTGTCTTGGAAGGAAGTCCAAAACGATCCTTTGGTGATCGACAGCCTCATTCCAGAAATAGCACATGAACTTTATCCGCAATTATTTAAAACTGCCAGCGCTTTTAACACTGAAACAACTGACTTTGTTCGTTTCGAAAATGAGCGTGTTAAAGAAATGATCGATATCGTTCGTGAGGCGACTGGAAAAGAATATATTGTTTTCATTATTGATGAAGTAGGTCAATATGTCAGCTCGCGCCCAAATCTGATTTTGAATCTGGACGGGCTGGCAAAAAACTTGAAAAGTATTGGAAACGGGAAAGCATGGATTCTCGGAACTGCTCAACAAACCCTTACTGAAGACGACCCTCGAGCATCATTAAACTCCCCTGAATTGTATAAACTTAAAGATCGCTTCCCAATCCAGATTGATCTTGAATCCAGCGACATTCGTGAGATCTGCTATCGTCGTTTGTTGGGAAAATCGCCCGAAGGGGAAAAGACCCTCGGCGGTTTATTCGAAAAACATGGCCAGGAATTACGGTTTAATACCAAGCTCGAAGACGCCAAATATTACGACGCAGACTTCGATAAGGTTACATTCACCAATCTGTACCCATTCCTGCCGGCTCATTTCGATATCTTATTGCACCTTTTAGGTGCATTAGCGAAATCCACTGGTGGGATCGGTTTACGCTCAGCCATCAAGGTGATTCAGGATATTTTGATTGAGGGACCTGATGGACAACCACCCGTAGCGAACCAACCTACCGGTTGGCTTGCCACCACGGTCACATTATATGATGCGCTCGAGAAGGATATTCGCCGCGCCGCCCCATCCATACACAAAGCCGTTGGCAAAGCCCTTATCCGTTTTCCCGATTCCCCTGTTCATCAGGAAGTTGCCAAAACAGTGGCTATTCTTCAAATCCTGGGGAACATGCCTGTCACGATCCAAAATATTACCAGCCTGACCCATCCAAAGATTGATGTGCCCTCTCGCCGCGACCAGGTTGAAGCAGCTATTAAAGATTTAATCTCTGATGGATTTGTCCCCTTTGGCGAGAAGGATGGTAACCTGTGCTTTTTCAGTGAAAAGATTAATGACATCGATCAAGAACGGGCGCAAATTCCCTTACGTTCGATAGAAACCCGGCGGATTCAAAATGAGGGGTTGCGAGAGGTGTTTAGCCCACTCCCCTCCGTCCGGTTGCACAACACCCTTTCGGTAACCTCTGGATTAAAATCATCCACCGGGTCCATCCTGGCTAATCTTGCTGGTGAGAAGGAAACGATTCAAACGGTGGTGGAGTTTGTAGCTCCTGAAGATTATGAAGCCACCCGCACTCGCTGGGTAGACGAATCTCGTCAGCGCAGCTCGCAATACACCATCTTTTTATTGGGCAGGACAGCAAGTGAGATCAATGATCTGGTGTCCGAGATTTACCGCAGTCGCGAAATCGTCCAGCGCTACCGTAATGACCCAGACCAGGAAGTTAAAGAATATTGCTCTGCCCAGACGGATCGCGCGAATATATTAACGGGTGACCTGGAGCATTTACTTAAGAATTGTTTAAGCCAGGGATCCTTTATATTTCGCGGGCAAGTAACTGCCGCAGACAGCCTGGATCATGATCTTGTTGAGTCTGCGAAGAAACATTTGGGTACAGTCGCCGAACAGGTCTTTGATCGCTACAATGAAGCTCCCGTACGCGCTGACACGAATATCGCAGAAAAGTTCCTGAAAGCCGGCAATTTAAAGGCGGTTGATTCGAATATTGATCCACTATCACTTGTGCAAGTGGTTGGAGGGACCCCACGAATCAACACCAATCACAAAGCATTGATCAGCATCCGAGACTACATCGACCGCAATGGATCCGTAGATGGCAAACGTCTGACAGATCATTTTACCGATGCGCCATTTGGCTGGTCTCCGGATACATTACGTTATCTGGTGGCAGCTTTATTGGTCAACGGAGAGGTTAAACTCAAGATATCCGGGCGAGAAATTAAAGTAAATGGGCAACAGGCAATCGAGGGACTGCGCACCAATAATTCATTCAAAACGGTGGGAATATCGCTTCGAGACGGCCAGCTCCCGCCCGATTTGCTTGCGCGCGCCGCACAACGGCTGACCGATCTGACCGGTGAAACCGCCATTCCTCTGGAACAGGAAATCAGCAAATCGGCGGCAAAACATTTTCCACAACTACAACTGAAATATGGTCCGTTAGTTTCAAAATTGGAAAACCTGGGATTGCCGGGCGTTGATCGAATACGCGAACTGAATAAAGATCTGGCAGAGATATTGGAAACGGACGCTTCGGATGTTCCGCAGCGGTTGGGGAGCGAAGAATCCGCTCTCTATACCGGCCTGAAGTGGGCGGCCGATGTAACCCTGGCGCTTAAGAACGGACTAGAAACTACAATTCGTGATCTGCGTGAGCATTGGAAAGAGATTAAATCGCTCCCGGATTCGGGAATTCCCGGCCAACTAAAAGAAGACGTTGAGGAAGCCCTATCGCAAATCGGCGAGCGCCTCGGACAAGAAAATTTCTACCAACACAGCGCCGATTTAAGTTCCACCCTGACATCAATCAAAACCCACCTGCGAGATGCGGTGGTTCAGATGATGGAAGCGCAGAAGAACACGATTAAAGCAGCCCAGCAAGACCTGCCGAGTTTGTTTGAATGGATTGAATTGACTCATGAAGAACAATCTCAGATTCTGGCCCAATTGGAAGCACTGGCAATCGATGTGACCAAGGACCTGGCCGGGTTGAAGCAGCTCTTGGGTCAGGAATATACTATCCAATCCCGCGTCAGTAATATCCGAAAAAGAATCGAAGAAGTCGGGCACGAACGCCAGTTGGCGCGCTTGAAAGAAGAGAAGGAACAGGCTGTCCGTGAGGGGCGCAGCCGGATTACGCGCGCTTTAAACTTTCCTACCCGGGTGACCAGCAGCAGCCAATTGGATGCCTTGATCCAACAACTCCAGACATTAAAGACTGAATTGGCACTGTATAACGATATTGAAGTAACGATCGAGCTAAAGGACTGATCCATTATGGCATTTGATCAAACCACCCGCAACCGCCTGGCACGCTTTGTTAGCGATACACGCGCCTTATTAACTGAAGAATTTACCCGCCAGTTACAGAATGAATATGGGCTCGATCCGGCCAGTGGAGAAGTGACTCCCATCGAAAGATTAACTGCTTTGGATGATCGTCGGCGTGAGACGGCACATATATTGCGTGAAACCCTGGATTACTATCTGGCAGGAAATCCAAAAGCGGATGTGAAAGCTTACCAGGATGTGCTGGATCGCATTGTGCGCGAACAAGCCTTTACTGTCCTCAACCGGCTGTGCGCATTGCGCATGTCCGAAGCGCGTGGTCTGGTTTTAGAATCCATTGCCAAAGGATACCAATCCAAAGGTTGTCAATTATATGCACGTCTGGCGGGTAGTGCCTTAGGCGAAACCGGTGAAACCTACCGGATGTATCTATTCAGTATAATGGACGAAATTGCTGTAGATCTACCGGTTCTGTTTGATCGCTTCAGCCCACAGGGCAGGCTCTTTCCCCGTGAGGCTGCTCTGCTGAAGCTATTAGAGCTGATTAATGATGTGGAAATCGAATCCTTGTGGTCAGAAGACGAGACCATCGGCTGGATTTACCAGTATTTCAACAGCAAGGAAGAACGCAGGGCCATGCGCGACGCCTCGCAAGCGCCGCGCAACAGCCGCGAGCTGGCGGTGCGCAACCAGTTTTTCACACCACGCTATGTGGTGGAGTTCCTGACTGGTAATACCCTCGGGCGCATCTGGTACGAGATGACTCGTGGCGAAACGGTTCTCAAAGATTCCTGCCGTTACCTGGTGCGGCGCAGACATTCATTTTTCCTGGAAGAAGGAGAGGAAGCTCCTGAACCGTTCTTGCCGGAGCAGCGGCATGAAACCGACCCTGACCTTGCCCATGAAATGTGGCTGCCCCCCAACGATCAGATCACCGACCTGTATACCATTTTCCTCTATGGGTTAACCGCCGGGGGGTACGATTATGCCAGAGAACAATGGGGGATCGAATGCGGCGACCTGGCCAACGAGAAATTGAAACGGTATCACGAAATCGGGAAATGGGAAGGAACTTTCGATGAATTGCGCTGCTGCCTGTTCTTTGAACAGCGCAGGTACCACCATTTTGGTGAAGGTCCCGAGGGTGATGACGCAAAAACCATTCTTGATCTGTACCAAGCCATTTGTGAGCGCTGGAACCTTGAAGTCGAGTACATTCCCCACCGCCCGTTGAAGGACCCACGTGAGATCAAGATGCTCGACCCTGCCTGCGGTTCGATGCATTTTGGGTTGTACGCTTTTGACCTCTTTGAGCAGATTTACGCCGAAGCCTGGGAGCTGGAAGAACGACTGGGCGAAGACGCCTTGCAGCGATTGGCAGATCTGGATTCGCTGCATAAAACCTACCCAGATCAAAAATCTTACCTGAAGGATGTGCCGCGTCTGATCATCGAGCGCAATGTTCACGGCGTAGATATCGACCCGCGCGCGGTGCAGATTGCCGGGTTGAGCTTGTGGCTGCGCGCTCAGAAGAGCTGGCAGACGCAAGGGCTGCGCCCCAGCGAACGACCGCAAATTTGCAGCTCCAACGTGGTGTGCGCCGAACCCATGCCCGGCGACCGACAGATGCTGGAGGAATTTTTAGGCACGCTGCGCGGCGATGGACTGGTAACGTTGATGCACAAAGCCTGGCATGTGCCCGCCGGTCAAAAAGTGCGTGCCACTCCGCAGATGGTGGATGCGTTGACGAAGCTGGTTCGCACTATGTGGCACGAAATGGAATTGGCCGGTGATGCTGGAAGTCTTATACAAATTGAGGAGTCTCTTCGAGAAGCGATAGATAACGCTCGTAAGGAATCAGAAGAAAAATCTCCTCTGTTTCGAGTATTGGAATTTGGGTTAAACGAACCACCCCAAGAGCAATTTGTGAAGTTGCTTGCAGGCAAAGACCAAGACTTCTTCGACCGAGTTGAGGATCTTGTCTTAGCTGCACTACGTGAATACGCAGAACAGGCTGAAAATGGTGGTGGGTATCGTCGTAAGATGTTCGCTGGAGATACGACACAAGGTTTTGAATTTATTAATTTATGTCGTAAAAGATATGATGTGGTTGTAATGAATCCACCTTTTGGGGAAATTACGGTAAGTTGCAAACATATATTATTCGACAAATATTCTGCACGCACACTCGATATTGGAATGGCTTTTGTGGAAAGAGCAGAATTAATTTTATGTCAAGGGGGAAAGATTGGTGCATTGACTAATCGGAATTTTATAGCCAATGACACATTAGGTCATTGGCGAATGCAATACCTCCTAGGTCAAAAAAGTTTCCTTAACATCTTATTAGACTTGGGTTTTGGAATATTGGATGAGGCTTTAGTAGAAGTTGCTGCATATATTATTAGTAATGATTCAAAACATACGAATGAAGCCTTTTTTATTAGCCTCTTAGAGACATTAGAAAAACAATCTGCTATTGAAGTATATTTCAACAAACCCAATGAAATTGTTAATCTAAAAATCTATTCATTACCAATAGAAGATTTTCTAAAAATGCCAAATTTGGTTCTTTGTTATTGGTTACCCAGACCAGTTCTCAAGAAAATTTCAGAAAAATCTGGGATTAAAGGAACAGGTGGTATATCTCGACGTGGCCCAGATACTGGTGATGATTTTAGATTCCTTGCAGCATATTGGGAAGTACCAATTAACAATATCGGGATTGGGAAGAAGTGGGTTCCATACGCAAAAGGAGGTGAATACGCTCCATTCTACGATGATGTTCATTTAGTCCTAATGTGGGAAAATAATGGGTTAGAAATAATTAATTATTTCGATGAAAATGGGAATTTGCTTTCACGACCGCAAGGACGAGATTTTCTATTTAGGAGTGGTATTACTTATCCTAGAAGAACAACAAGTGATTTTAGCCCAAGAATACTACAAAAAGATACGTCATTTGGAGGAGCGGGCCAATCTATTTTTCTTGCCAGTAAAACGGATGAACTTGGATACTTAATAGGTTCTTATACAAGAACATTTAAGATGATTGTAGAAGGATTTGTTGGCTCTGGTGATACAGCGTTTTCGGGTAGTGCAGCCAAGCTCTATAGAACTGGATTAATTGAAGATCTTCCCCATCCGTTACCTACCATTCCCGAAAGCCTAATTGAAGATGCGAAATCTATAGTTCAAATTGCCAGGTCATTGTTTTGTGGCGACGAGACAACGAGATACTTTACGACAACGCGAATACTTCAAAATGGTATACCAACGTCATTACATGATGGGTATTGGCTCGCTTCAAAACAAAAATTTAATGCCATTCAAAATATTATTGAGACATTCAAATTGTTTGACGATTATGTTGCATCAACTGTGTTTGGGCTTAACAAGTCAGACAATCTGAATCAATTGGTTGGTTTTTATCCAACCGAATATCCATCTAATACTACGTGCACCTCTGAGGTTACCAGATTATATGTTTTAGATGAAGATGCTATAAAGAGGATCGCTGTAGAGAAATACGGTGGAAAACGTCAACTAACAAAAAAAGTTTTTATTGCTGACAGAAAGATAGAGCTAATATGCCATACGCTTGAAACAAATCTTAATTCAATTATCAATATACTTCTCTCGGAAAAGGTTGTTGATCATATTGATTTTGAAAATGAAGTAAAGCAGTTATTTGCTTGGCTTGTTGGGTGTATTTATGGCCGGTGGGATTATCGTTTAGATATCAATAAAATCAACGAGATCAAGTGTTTAGAAGACTTTTTTTCTCCTTTACCTATTTGTCCACCAGGTATGCTTCAAAATAGTCAGGGAATGCCTGTTACCCCACAATCTTTGCCTCATGAGTACGATCTTCAAGTTGCATGGTCTGGTGTTTTGGTCGATTCTGAAGGGTTTGTTAATGACATAGAACGCCAACTGCAGGATATTTTATATATTATTTGGAAAGACAATGCCGAAAAAATTGAACAGGAAACGTGCCAGATCTTAGGTGTGCGTTCTTTGCGAGAATATTGTCGAAAACCTACCTTATTCTTTGCCAATCATCTACAACGTTACTCCAAAAGTCGTCGTGCCGCCCCCATTTACTGGCCACTTTCCACTCCTTCGTGCTCTTACACCCTTTGGCTGTACTATCATCGTCTGAATGATCAAACGCTCTATACCTGCGTGAACGACTTTGTCGATCCCAAGCTAAAGCAAGTATCGGATGAAGCCGCTCGGTTGCGTCTGAAGAAGGGTCGCTCAGCTGCCGATGAAAAAGAGCTGGAACGCCTGACGGATTTCGAGCGCGAATTGAAAGACTTCCGCGAAGAATTGCTACGCGTGGCGAAGTTCTGGAAACCCAACCTCAACGACGGGGTCGAAATCACCGCTGCGCCACTGTGGAAACTGTTCCAGCACAAACCCTGGCAAAAACGATTGAAAGAAACCTGGCAAAAGCTGGAAGCCGGCGAATACGACTGGGCGCATCTGGCTTATAGCATCTGGCCGGATCGTGTACGCGAGAAGTGTAAGAGCGATAAATCTCTGGCGATTGCGCATGACTTAGAAGCGCTGTATGTGGAACCGCCAGTTTCCGCCAAAAAGAAAAAAGCCAAGAAACAAACATCTGATGAAGAATCAGAAGGGTGGTTCAATGAAGATTAAAACCTTCATCCAAAATGAAATCTTTTTACCACGTCTCAAACAACATGGGGTTTTGGTGGTTTATGATCCCGACCTGCGTTATCGGGAAATCAGTTTGGGATTGCAGAATGAAAAAATCCGGGTGATTGACGCATCCGAAAGCAGTATCACCAGTCGATTTTCCGCTTTGGAAGTGTTAAGTGAATTTGGTCAACCAAATCCATCGGTCGAGGGCATTCTGGTTTATGTTCCCGCCAAAGCGCCAGTCACGGATGAGGAAAAACAACGAGACCCCTTTGCCATCTATGGCGCTTGCGGCTCTGTCTTTCCAGAGGGCGATGGCGATGAATTTCTCAGTCTATGTCTCAAAGCTCGGGCTGATTATGCCACAGAAATCCGCCGGATCTTTAAAGACAATCCCAATCCCAGTTTTGCCGTCATCGATGCCACTGGCGGCGGAGCAGGCTGGCCTAACCTCCAGGCGCTGCTCAAAGTTGAATCGGCTCGTGACATTTTGTTTGCTCTGCTTGCACCTTCCGAGACACAAAAAGAAGCGCTTAAAAACCAGACAACCTGGGTATCTGAAGCAACAGAATTATTCCAAAGCACACTGGGACTTAACCTGAAAACCAAAATCAAAACCTGGAGCGCGC
>PNNU01000089.1 GCA_013824385.1 Anaerolinea sp. | reverse complement strand
TTTCTGCCATGCAGGTATTGGCGACCAATGTCACGGCCAATGATTTTCAAGATGTAGCCGCATTTTTGAATAACGGCGGGCAGCGCGGTCCGCAGCGTCAGATCTTGCGTGAAGGTACCTACGCCATCAACCTGGCCATGTTCGTGGTCATCACTGAAGAGCAGGTGTATTACATGCCGCTCAGCCGTGAAGACCAGAATGTCATCCAGAGTATGCGCGCCGTGATCGCCGAGCGTAAAGGTTTCACCCCTGTGGTCATCAAAGATTCTGATGATCAGTTGGGTGTGGTCACCGTGCATGATGGCCCCTCTCTGGCTTCCGGTGAGATCATTGCTCCGGTGGTGGGCACTGATGTCAATGACGCGCTGACCTATCACAACAACTTCCAAATGCCTGACCGCTTCATCGCCGCTCATGGCTTGCGCGGACGTCAGCTCCAGGTTTTGGTTGAAGGCACCTACTATCTCAACCGCTTGTTTGCCACCGTTGAAATGATTCCAAAAACGGTGATCGAGGTTGGTTTTGTGGGTGTCGTCGTCTCGTATACAGGCGGTGTAGGTGTTGATCTCTCAGGCACAGATTACCGACATGGCGAACTGGTTGGTTCTGGCAATCGCGGTGTATGGAGTGAACCTTTGCTGCCAGGCAAGTATGCCTTCAACACTTATGCTGGTAAAGTAGTTCCTGTTCCGACCACCAACATCATCCTCAAATGGATTAAAAGTGAAGTGGGTTCTCATCACTTTGATGAAAATCTCACAGAAGTATCTTTGATTACCAGAGATGCTTTTGAGCCTTCTCTGCCGCTTTCAGTCGTGATCCACATTGACTATAAAAAGGCACCGCTGGTGGTGCAGCGATTTGGTGATGTTAAAAAGTTGGTTGAACAGACTCTTGATCCAATGGTTTCGGCCTATTTCAAGAACGTTGGTCAGACGCGTACACTCATCCAACTGATCCAGGAACGTAACGAAATCCAGAATATTTCCAGCAAGGAAATGAAAGACAAATTCGCGCATTACAACCTTGAGCTGGAAGAAGTACTGATTGGTACGCCAACAACGAATGGTGAAGATAAACAAATCGAGATCATCCTGAATCAACTGCGTTCGCGCCAGATTGCTGTGGAGCAGATCGAAACCTATCAGAAACAGCAAACAGCGGCCGTCAAAGAACGTGAATTGCGTGAAGCGCAGGCGCGGACCGAGCAGCAGCGCAGTATCACCGAATCAGAGTTGAGTATTACGGTGCAATCCAACCAGGGTAAAGCTGAATACCAGCGCGCCCTGCAGCAGGCTGCCCAGATTAAAACGCTGGCCGCAGCGGATGCCGAGCGTATCGCCCGTACCGGTATTGCCCAGGCTATCGCCACTGAAGAACAGGTCGCTGCCTACGGCGGACCGCAGTTCCAGGTGACCCAGCAGGTGATGAACCGTTTTGCTGAAGCTGTACAACAATCCCGTGTGGATGTGGTTCCACGGGTGGTGATCAGCGGCAACAACGGCGAAGGCGGATCATCCAATGGCAGCGTCATGGAAGGTCTCTTGACCCTGCTGCTTTCAGACAAGCTGAACCTGGCTGTGACCGGTGAAACCACCAAGGAGCGCAGCAAGGACGCCGAAGCGCTGCGCAATGATATTCGCAAAAGCATGAAAGCGTTCGATGCGACTCCAGGTGGAGATACCCCCGCGGCTGAAAAACCGGCAGACAAGCCAGTTGAAAAACCGACTGACAAACCGGCTGACAAAGCTTAAAATAATGAAAAACCTCCGCAGCTTGAAAGCTGCGGAGGTTTTGTATACAAGGGAAATAGATAGTCCCCAGCAGTTTATAAACCGCGGGGGACTGAAATGATCATCATTCAGCACATTGATTTTGAGCTGCGTTCCAAAAACAATTATTACCATCAGGAGTAATAAAGGTCAGATTTACATTCCCCAGGTTGTTAATATTGCTGATGGATAGATTATTTCGTAAAAGGGTAAACACCAGTTCAGATGTTTTAGTGAGAAGCTCTTGATCAGCCAGGTTATCCACTTTGATTTCCACCTTGATATCCAAGTCCTTTGGATGAAACGTTTGATCGCAGCTATAGATTTCACCATAGCTGGAACTTTTTACAACAGCTTGAATGTTATCTGAAGCCAATTTTTGAGTGATGGTATCGTCAAATTCTGTGGATCCTTCCCCGTAAGCCCAGTTCCAAAAGCAATTTTCAGGGGTTGGTGTTTGTGTCGGGGTGGGAGTAGGGGAGGCAGGGTTTAAATAAGAAACCAGCCTGCATCCTAATAATGTCAGCAGAATTATGAGTGAAAGTGCAATCCGCTTGATTATTCCAGATGAAGGCTGGTCCATTATGTGTTTCCTAATCTGCAGGCTGTATTTCTGCAATTTGTGTCAGGTTCAATTGTTTGGTACGTTTCATTGATATTAAATATACTGCAAAAAGCGCCACAAGTAGTGCAAATAAGAAGACAGGGATGATTTCAAGCGAGATACGCCGGGCGAAAACACCCATAAGGGAAGGCAGGAGTGCGCCGCCGATGCCTGCTGACATCATTTGAAACCCAATCGTGTTGGCGGCAAATTTTGGGCTGACGCGCGAGCTGGTGCCAGACATCAGTGCTGGGAAGATCGGAGCGATGGCAAAACCGATGACCACGACCCCAATCAGGCTAACGATGGGAGCGGGGTTCCACCACAACATGACTGCACCGAGGATTGCGACAACGGTACCAATCAGGATGGTTTTATTGACGCCCAAACGCTTGGCATAAATGCCGGCCAAAATACGTCCAACAGTGAACAAGGCGTAAAAACTGCCCGCCCAAAAACCGGCTGTTTTGGTGGCGATTCCGCGTCCTTCGGTTAAGAAGGAGTAAGCCCAGGCGCCCAACCCCATTTCGGCGCCCACATAGAGCACAAACAGCAGCATACTCAACCAAACTTCGGGCTGCTGCAAGGTTTCTTTATAAGAGGTTTTATATTCCGTGATCTTCTTTTCTTCTTTTGAATCGTTTTGTTTGGTTTTTGGTCCCCACATTTTCATGGAAATGAAGAAGGTGATAGCCAGGATAATCTGAAAAATGGCGACTATGCGGTAGCCAAAGTGCCAGGTATTAAATGAGGCCAAACCAAAGGTCATGATGATAGGGCCTAGGGTCACACCAATACCGTAGCTGGCATGCAGCCACTGCATCAAGCCTTCAGTGAAATTGGCTGCGACATAAGTGTTCAGCCCTGCATCAATGGCGCCTGCACCCAGACCACCCAACAGGCCAAGGAGAACCATGATCCACCAAGCTGGGACGATGGTATAGCTGAGCAACGCCAGGCCTGTTAATCCGCAAGAAGCAGCGAGCAACCCGCCCACACCCATTTTACGCAGCAAAAAGCCCGAAGCAAAACTTGCGCTGAGGTAGCCCACGGTACCAGCCACCATAAAAAAGCCGAGAGCGTCAAGGGGAACATGAAAACCAGCTCGCATCGAAGGCCAACCGACGCCCAGAAGCCCGTCAGGCATTCCTAACGCGATGAAGGCGATATAAGCAAGCAGAACCAAGCCTATTTTTACCGAAGGATTTTTTGCAGTTGTCATAATGGTTTCCCTCATTACTAGAAGATTTAATGATTATATTAATTATTGCAACCGGTTGCAATACAAACTTTTATTATTATACTTTATCTTATTCTTTCTGGTAAATACAGATACTTGGATTTTTCTTCCCTCTTTCCGGTTCCATATTTTCAACGTTGAAAGAACAGACTATGCCAATTATCCAAAAACCGATTGGCAAAAAGTGGTTTAATTCATGCAGGTATTCCAGGTTATGGGTAATTAATTCATTACGTATATAAAAATAACGAGTGTAACGCATACGCAACTCGTCACCAATATTTTTTGAAAAAGGGGAGAACCAGACTGCTTACGGTTTCAGAATATTCAATAGAGCATAATACGCCGGTTTCGGTTGCAAATTATTATCGAATAAGGTTGGGTCAGCATCAGAATAGTAATTTGATAAAAATGAATATTTGTCTCCAAAACCCCAGACACTGAAGCTCTTACAAACTGAGGAATCCAGGCAGGCATCAAGCATATCACTATAGATTTGAGATTGCAGAGCTAGTCGTTCTTCTTGTGTTCCGGGAATTCCTTCAAGATTTACATCAATTTCAGTTACATGCAGTGGAAGCCCATAGCTTTTCATTGTTTCAGTCACATTTTCTTTGTTAGGCGGATTATTGGCATCCAGATGCATACCCATTCCAACCCCATCAATCAGCCCTTTTTGTTTGAGCTGATCAATGATAGTTTGTGTCAGGACTGTATTATCGTCATCTGCCGTGAGGTTGTATTCGTCATTGTAGATGAGCAACGCATTTGGATCTGTTTCACGAGCAATCTGGTAGACCCAATCGAGGTACTCATAACCTCCAAAAGTGGAATAGAGTAGATCCCATTTTCGATCTGTGTTATTGTATGGCTCTTCAACAACGATCCAACAGTTGATCTTCCCTTGGAAATGGTTCATAACGGTTGTGATGTAATTCTTCATTAACTCCATGAGCTGATCTTTTGAAAACTTACCGTTTAACACCCAATCCGGATAAGCTTGATCATAAGAAGGCCAAAATAGCGTATGACCACAGATTTCCATGTTTTGGGATAAGGCAAAATCAACTTGAGCATCAACGATTGAAAAATCGAATTTACCCTGCTCAGGTTCAAAATAACGCCACATGAAGCCATCAAACAAGTTGGCTTGATCAAATTCGTGTCCGGCGATTGCTCTCCAATCAAGGTCATCAAATCCCTGCCACGGGAAATACGTACCGAAGCGTATTTTTTTTAACTCAGCATAATTTCGCAGCGAGGGACTGATCGGCGTAATTGTTATTGTGGGGGTTACTGTTGGAAGGATTTCTGTTGACCTTGTTGTTGGTGTTACAGTTTCTGAAGGTGAGGTTGGTTTAAACTTTTGAGTGAGATTGCAGGCAGATGAAATCACGAAGACAAGGATCAATAGAACAATCGATATTTTTCGGCGGATCATAAAAAAACTCCATTTGTGTATAGATCAATTTTTTGCAGAGCAGAATACAGTGTGAGTTTACTCCGTGGATAGGAATCGTAAAGAAGCCAAAAATATTGCAAATAAACGATCTTAATAAATTACTATATCACTTTATATTTTTGACTTCAATTTTGAAACCTGGCTGGGTCTTTTTTTTCATGCTAATCAATTGCCGACGCTTTCAGCCGCTTGCCAGAAATCGATCGTTTCCATACCAAGCGCCCAAACAGACAACCCGCCAAGTTTATATTCTGGCACTATTCTCATCTTGATCTGGATGCTATCTGTGTTTTCGAACCAGGCAACATGGTTATGACCGTTTAATGAATAAGTCACTGACGGAGATTGTGAGGTATCATCCCAAAAAGTTTCAGCGCCTGGTTTCGCGAGCAGGGTAGGCACATCCTTCCATGAAAAACTGGTAGTGGAATAGGTGCCTTTCTCGGCATCATATTCAGACAAATCCCAATCATAACCATAAGCCGGCAAGCCGATGAGAAGCTTGGATGGATCCACTATGGATGTAGTGTAGGTTATAACTTCTTGCAGCCAATCCGCACCGGAGACCGATCCTGGTCCACCCCATGACCCATGTTGATCATAAGTCATAAGCTGAAGATAGTCAGCATCCCTTCCCAGTGTCGCTAAATCAAAGGGGTAAGACCAGTCATTTTGTTTATCATCCAGGGTTTTTCCAGGGACACTGATAATCAATTTTTTATCCTTCTCATGAAGCCTGGATGCCAGTTCATGAATAAATGTTGAAAAATCAGTACGCGTCTCATCCAACTTATTCGGGTAGGCAATGGATTCAAAATCAATATTGATTCCTGAATAGCCTTCACTTTGCGCCAGAACAACAAGTTGCGAGATCACTTTTTCTTTATATTTGACGATCGCCGTTTGTGCCAGGGCAGGGTCAAAATTATTTACCGCGGGGTCTGAATTCCAATTACTAATACATGCAAAATACTGAATACCATCTATTGGGTTTTTGGCTGCGACATTAAACCCGTCAGAACCGACAACATTTCCATCAAAGTCCAAACCGTAGACGTCTACAGAGACGATATCCAGGTAAGAGGGAAAGGTTATTAATGAATCATAAGATTCCTGGCTGCCAGTATAGTAGCCGAGTGAAATGATGTCAGCAGGTTTTTGAGTTGCATTTGGTGTCGTTGTAAGAGCAGTGGGTTTTTCACAAGAAGTTAGAATTACTATGAGGAGCATCATAAGAAATCGGATGAAAAACTTCAAAGAAGATGAATTCATATAACCTTCCTGAATATTGTCTAAAGGAACCATTTCAATTATGACAGAAAATGCTTGAAAATAATTAAAAGAGTGTATTTCCCCACAACTTGCTGCGAGGAGCGGTTAGTAATTTTCGCCTCACCCCAAACCCCTCTCCATCCGCGGGATGGAGAGGCCAGCGTAAAAGAGTGTGTTATTAGCTCATGCATGATAAACGAACTTGATACCTCGTAGCATTCTGCGAGGAGGATTCATTTTAAATACTTGGAAGGTTAAATCATAAAGGTGAAACGAGGACTCGTTTCACCTTTATACTACAGAGTCTTGATCGGACTAGATGGTGTCTATGGATTGCCCGGCGTTCTTCATCAACCATACGTAGCCGTCTTCCAACCCGGGTTGGACGGGCTGTGCATCCGGGTAATCTGAGGCGCTCTCGCCGACCATGCGATATTGGGTACCTTCGGCCAAATGCAGCATGGATACGATGGTCAGCCCATGATTCGGCTTCTCCATGGCAGAGGAGGTCAAAGCCCACACGTGACCCGATGCTGCCTGGGTGAGCTCAGCCGGGCTGCCGCGGAAGATCACCTGTCCGCGGGCGATGACGGCCAGGTCGCGGCAGGTTTGCCCAATGTCTTCGACGATGTGGGTTGAGAGCAGCACAGTGCGATTGGCTGCCAGATTCACCAGTAAGTTACGAAAACGGATGCGTTCCTCGGGATCCAGGCCGGCAGTGGGTTCATCCACGATCAACAGCTTGGGGTCGTTGACCAACGCCTGGGCAATGCCCACCCGGCGTTTCATGCCGCCAGAAAAGCCCTTGATCTTGCGATTGGCATTGTCACTTAACCCCACCATGTTCAGCACGTTCTCGACGCATTCACGGCGTTCGGAGGGATTCTCCAGTCCTTTCAAGATGGCCATGTAATCCACAAATTGGGCAGCGGTCAATTCGGGGTACATGCCCAGTTCTTGAGGCAGGTAGCCAAGCATTTTCTTGACGTCCATTTTTCCGGCTTCAGTGGTGACATCATAACCGCCGACGTTTACTGATCCGCTTGATGCGTTGACGATGCCTGCCAGAATGCGCATGAGGGTAGTTTTACCCGCGCCATTTGGCCCGAGCAGACCAAACATGCCCTGACCGATGGTCAGGTCCAGCCCGTTGAGGGCTTGTACGGTTTTGGCACCTTTGCCATATATCTTCGAGAGAGAAGTAATTTTGATCATTAGATTTCCTTTTTTAGATGAATCGTTCCTGGCGGCGAAGCAGCGCCATGGATGAGAGTAAGAGGACAATAGTAATCACGAAAAGTGAAATGTGATTTGCGATGAGGTCTGGATGGTCGGGCATTAACCCACCCATGAAAACTAAGAAGTATTTTCCAAAATTCTCGGCAAACCAGCTGCGGGCGATCACTTGCACCAGCCAGACCATGCCTACCATCAACGCACCGATGGTGGAATTGGCGGCCATCAGCGAGCAGGCACATCCCAGCATCATTAAGGATAGTGTGGGGATGATCCATGCAAATTGTAGGTGCCAGATACTTAAATAGATCGAGAAATTGCCGCCGATGATCAGGATAAATGCCTGAAATAACAGGGCAAAACATGTTTGTATTGCAAAGATCAATCCAAGACGTTCAAACAAGGTGCGGGATGCCGGGATGGGAGTAGCAAAACGAAGTTCAAGTGCAGGGTCTTCCAACACAGCGTAAGCAGCCAAGATGCCTGCAAGTAAGGGTATCGCTGCCATAAGGTAAGATCGGGCGATATTCATCAATTGAGGTTCACCCAACTGGATAAAACTGATTAGCACGAAAACAAGGAATATCGCCAGTGGCAGCCAGAGCTGATCCAATTTGTAGGTTAATAGTGAGTAGCGTAACGAAAAGCGTTTCATTGTTTTATCCTATGCGCGGCGGGTCTGTTTGCGCAGAATGAGATTTGTCACGACCAATACCACGATGATGATCGAAAACAAAATGACCAGGTTCAAAATTGCTTCAGTAGTGGCAACGGTGGGCTGTTTGAATTTGGAAAAGAATTCTGGAAAACCATGGAAGAAACCGTACATTGCATATTTTCCAGAGGGGACCAAAAGCGTTCCGCTGATGGTTGGGAACACTTCCGGGCTCAAGTAATTACCCCAGAACCAGTAGCCGACAAACAACACTTGATAGACACGCAGCGGCATAAACAACGGACAGGCAATTGAAAAAGCCACCACAAAGGCAAAAGCAGTGCCGCCCATGACGAGAAAGACAACAGGCATGATGGCGAGAAAGAGAGGTGGAACGCCTCTTGCCACATAGTAACCTGCTACTGCCATGACATAAATAAACAGGGGGAGAATCACAGCTGCCAATACTCCAAAGTATTTAGCCAAAAGATAAGTGGATTGGCGGATGGGTGAACCCAGTTGCAATTCACGTACTCCCAGGCGGAAATCGCGTTGCATGCGGTCTGCGGCGAGAATTCCGCCCAGGAGAACCATAAACATATTGGCGTAAAACAGGATCATGGCGGCGTGCTGCCACATTTCGGTTATGGTTGCGGGCAGCTTTTCGCCAACTTCTGAAGGCGCAAAAACTGTGATTGAATAAAAAACGTAAAGTACTGCGTATGCGATCCACATACCAGGCCGTTTGACGGCCATTTTGAATTCGTGGCGCAGGACGCCAAAAAATTGAGACATTGTTCCTCCAAGGCCGCGAAGGCCTAAAATTGATTAATTATTGATTGGATGAAGAGAGTCGCAGCACAGGTTGGTTGGCGGACCATAAGGCGATCAACGCAATCAAGAGGGATAGCCCAACCAGAAGCAGTGGTTCATGCCAAAAGTTTTTGTAAGCTGACAGAAAGTTACTCCAGATGGGTGAGGGCATCCAGATGCTGATTGTTTTGAAAGAGATATATTGAGCCAACCATAAGCCGTATGTGACAGCGATGGCGATGCCGGTTCCCCACCAAACAGAAAGCAAAAGCGCAAGCGATGAGAGAAATGCCAGTGGTCCAACCCAGCCGAGGATGATGGTACCCAGCATTTCTGGTTGAACAAAGAGCAGCAGCCCAAGTGAAGCGACCAGCCCCAACAGCAAGTTGTAGCAAGACATGATACTCATACGGGCCAGCAGGATCTTCCAGGGTGAGGTGGCGGTGGAACGTGCAAGTTCGTTGGCGGGGTCATGATCTGGACCGTAGAGCATGGCCAGGGTGGAAGCAGCCATCAAGGGTGAGAGCAGGTAGACCACCATATCTTTTTTGGCGATCACGGCAACCAGAACCCCGATCAACATCACAATTGCAGAAACCAACCACAACTCGGATTGAACGATGTAAAACTGAGCTCTGATCAACAGCCATGATTGTCGCAGTGCAGCGATCAGAGGGTTTGGAGCGTGGATGTGTTTGATGGCCCGAGCGGGGATATCTGCGGGCAAATTGAGCGTTTGGTTTGCAGTTTCTATTTCTGTAGAGACAGCTTTCCACATGGCTAACTCAGTTTGACATTCAGGGCAACT
>PNNU01000088.1 GCA_013824385.1 Anaerolinea sp. | reverse complement strand
GGGATTCAAAACACGACCACTGAGCCATTTCTGTTCGTAACTATGAGAGGTCGGTAAAACGGTGATGATACCTGGAACCTGATCAAAATAGAGCTGGTTCATCTTGTAATAAACTTCGGCACGGGCTGTGGGATCAACCAATGAAACACCCTGATTTAAAAGGTCATTAAATTGTGAATTTAGTTCTTCTGGTAAGCCTTGGCGAACCCCATAATTACCTGTCGTAAAAGGTTGGTACCAATTATGAGCATCATGGATATCTTCCAACCAACCAGCTGTCATCATGGGGATTTTTCTGGCACGTTGAGCAGCCAAGTAAGCAGGCCAGGGCAGACCAAGGACTTCGATGGTGAACAATTCATTCACTTCTGCAAGACCGGATTGAAGTATCTCGGAATATATCTGGCGGGTTGAGTTGCCAGTGTTGTAGATCATCTGCAGACGGAAACCCATATCCCAAACATCATCGGGATCTTCACCAGCGGGGATGCCATCTTTATCGACATCAGCCAACTTGAATTCTTCTGCTGATTTTTCTAAATCCATTGAATACATTGCTGAATCTGCACTGTAGCCAGGCATGCCAGGCAGAGCAAGAGTCAATGACTGAACCGCTTCACCATTCCAAACTTCATTGATGACTGTGTCCCAGTCGAAAGCGTAGGCAAAACCCTTGCGGATATGGACATCATCAAAGAAAGTGGGGGGAATACCATTGCCATCAAGTTTGTTTGAACCGATGTAGGGGTTCAAGACAAGCTCAACTGCAGGGGTTTCGGCTACTGCACCATTAGCTTCTGTTGCAGCAGGGGCTTCAGTCTTTGCGGGTGTACCACATGCCGATAAAATGAGACTGAAGACCATAATCAAACCAACTAACGTATATAACTTACGCATTGCTTCTTCTCCTTTTGAGAATTCAGTAGGTGATTAGTTGTACTCGTTTCAAATAACATCTTCAGGTTATTGTTTGGATTAACCACCTCCTTCAATTTGTTGCGATTTTTTGAATTACTGATGGGTGACAACGATGAAAAATAATGTGTATAAAAAAATATTGTTATGTTATTTAAGATAAACACTTACAAAAATTGGGCGAAATTAATAATCGAGATAAATAACTTGGTGCTAAAGATACAAATAGATAGACCAATTATAATCCAAATGGTTAAACCATGTGGTTTATTTTTTAGTTAAAAAGCATAGAATTTGAATATTCAATCAAAATCAATAAAAACATAAAACCACCCTTGGCTATTTTTAATGGGTGGTTTTTGCGTATTCAAACAAATAACAGAAAAAATATATAAAATCAATTAAATTTTGCTTTTGATTTTTTATACTAAGAATTAGTAACCAGATGAAAATTGGCAACTCCCAGACCACTACCATAATTTCGATTAACAATAAATCGATGAATGTGACCTTCTGGTGTTTGCGCAATAACCTGGTTACAAATCAACATAAAAATATTAAAACTACTTTGATTGCATTAATAAATATCCCTTTTGCTTTCGTAAGGCTCTTAACTCCTCTAAATTTATTCTCTCGTCAGAAGAATCTTGCAGATCGTTATTACCGTGTTTGATTTAATAACCAAAACATTATGGTCGTTACCAAGACCAGAAAATCACTTAATAATTCTTCAAAATGTAAACAATAGGGAAGTCACTTGTTAAGGGATTTATACAATTTTCAATAATAGATCAATTTCTTCATAGGGTTTTTCAAAATTGCTTAAAAACCAGATCGAGTACCAAATAATCAGAGAAAAGAAATTATTGTCTACCGGTGGGTTTAACTAAATAGTTAAAGATGTAATGGATGCCCTTCAGATATCGAATTTCTCAACCGCTGAGAGCAAAGATAGCTGCTGCTTTAGCATGGATTGCCGTAGAGTTGAATAATGACACAGTAGAGTGTTGTTGTTGAACCAACAGCGGTATTTCAGTGCAACCGAGGATGACACCTTCGGCACCATGCCTGGCCAGGTCCTCAATAATTCGAAGGTATTCAACGCGTGAAGTTTCAAAAGTATTGCCAAATCCAAGTTCCTTGACAATTACCCGATGAACAATTTCACGGTCTTTTTCTGGTGGAACTATCGCCTCGATTCCGTATTTGGTCTCAAGCCGCGCACGATAGAAGGAATCTACCATTGTGGTTTGAGTCCCAATCAATCCTATTCTATGAAAGCCCCTCTCTGCGATGGCTTCAGCAGTGACATCTACGATATGCAAAATTGGAATATGCACATGAGTCTCGATGATAGACACAACCTTATGCATGGTGTTGGTGCATAGAACGAGAAAATCAGCCCCTGCTCCTTCCAGCTTTGATGCAGCTTCTCCAAGAATGGCACCTATTGCATCCCATTGCCCTGAACGTACTAAGACTTCTATTTCTTCCAGATCCACACTGTAAAGTATTATTTTTGCTGAGTGGTCTTTTCCCAATTGGTCGTTTATGTTGCGATTTATTATTTGGTAATAGATCACGGTCGATTCGCAAGTCATTCCGCCCAAAAGTCCGATAATCTTCATATTGATTCTCCATGTTAGTTTTAAAAAGCGAGGCTTTTCTATCAGATTACCTTATTTGAAGCTAAAGAAGCAAAACAATGTGTAGGAGTATAACGAAATCGATTTCAAAAAAGCTTCAGTATTAATCCAATATTATCTGACCTTATTAATCTACCAAATACTTCACAAATAATTAGTCATATTTATCAATTCTCTCAACTGGCCTGGAATGTAATTTGTTTCATCTTCGAAAAAACTTTTTTTACGCTTTCAGAAATATCCATAATCCATCTCATTTGTTATAAAAGAATTCTAAATTTTTGCCTGCTGCACTTTATTATCCTGAAAAGCAAGTGTGTTTATTTTTTCAATTTCATCTGCATCACCCTGATTGGAGATGCAGATGAAATTTTCTCCTGCACAATACCATAAATTATGTTTTTTTCACAAATCTTTGTTTTTCAGACAAAATTTGTTTTACAAATCGGGTTATTAAGATATCCAAATTTACTCAGTTTGTTGGAATCCTTTGAAAATTAACCAGACAGCCAAAACGATTTCTTGTAAACCCAATGGAAGAGATAGAACCATAAAACCAGTCGAGAGGATACCGATGCTTTGGAACATGATCAAAAAAGTGGTAATAATCGTCACAGCTATGCCAACCAGTCCCCATCCAGATAACCATCGTGGAACAAGTTTTGCTTTATATAGAATCACACAATAAAATAAACTACTTAGGCATAAAGCAAGTGTCATGGCTATATGGTTTACCAAATCACGTCCTTTTTGCAGCAACAAACCCAGGGTTTGAAAATGGGATGCTTCAGGTGCTCCAACCCTCATAAATTCCTGGCTTAAGGTCAAGATCAGAAGCAGAAAGATGGCGGCAAGGAAAATGAATCCGGCAGCAATCACTCTGAAACTGACAAATCCAACTGCAAGACGAGGATGTGATTTTTTCAAAACCGGGTAGAGCGTAATAGCAATACCCACAACAGGAGGAATCATTAGTAATTGAAAAAACGCTGCAATAAGAACCCCACTTTCGTTTTCAGCGGCTTTAAAAAGGTAATCAGGAGCATCAACAGCATAAGCCACACTCAAGATGCCAGTTACCAAAAAAAGAATATATAAACAACCAGCCATGATGGCTGCCTTGCGATCTGAATTCAGCGTTGTATATTTAAATAGTTTCATTTCTTCTCCATTATTTTGTAAATCCGAATACCTTGTTTCAAAAGAGGTTGATTTTTGAGGGTCATCAAATCATGCTAGGTTATGGCTTTTTCAGCTGGTCACGGTTTTTTCTTTTGCGCCTTTAATCAACAACCAAAAGAAAATCGGCAATTCACCTATCATCGCTATTTCAGATAAAGGTGTGAGAATTGTGCTATAACCTGGAAACACAAAAGTTGAAATGAAACTGATCAGATGTCCAACACAACCGACAAAAAGTAGCACCCCCAGCACTTTGGGGATGAATCCCGATTTATACACAAGGATGCCAAGAGGTATGAGCCAAAGACCCCAGAAAATCTCGGCAATCATATTCCCGTGTTGATACATTTCTAAAAATACCATTGACAGAGACTGTAACTGAGCAGCACTAAAAACTGAGAGATATCCAGCGTTGCTTAAGAGCAGGATAGGAACGTATTGATTTATCATATTCAAGAATGCTACTGGAACAGCGGCAACAACGAGTATCACCATCAGCCTGGCCTGGGCTTTATCGACTGAAATAAACAAATTGTATAGTACCAATACCAAAAATAAAATAAGGGTATGGCCGATAAGGATACTAGCGAAACCGAGCCTGAACAGCATCACATTAGAGAGTATATTATTGAGTGTTACCTCGGCATTACCTGGCACATAAAGTTTTGATTCAACAAAAATCCCGCCGAATATCAGGAATACATCCATAATAAAGTACAAAATACCTGCGCTTCTTGCAATCTTTTTAAGTGATTTCATCATCTACCTCTTTCTTTTCTATCTGTTATAAATTTGAAATTTTCTTGCTTGCTTGGTTCAATTTTTCTTGAGAAATATGTGCGAGTGCCGAAGGTGTGCAACAGCCAACAATCGCCGGGGCTTCGTGAATTAACGAATCGTCTTGAAGTGCGGCAACCATAAACAAGGCATAATCCACACGTCGGGTCATGTTGCTTGCGAGAATGGGATCGCCAATGTGCCGGCTCCAAACTGGAAGACCCTGGCTCTCACCTTCTTCAAGATCACTACCGCGGACGACCGTCCACAGGGTTGGGCTGTTAAATATTCTTTTACAGGCTTCTTCCTGGTCATCTATCTCTACGGCGCGCAATAACTTACCAATCACAATAGATGCCTTGAGAAGTGCCTTAAACGAACGTGAATACACATCTTTTCCATCGCGTGTAATGTGCCAGCCGCAAGAAAAGATCAGGCGCGCACCGGGTTTGGCAAAGTCAAGGATTGCCTGGGCGGTTCCTGATGAATATTTTTGAATCCCCCAGGGAACCAACACGGTGAGTACCCCATCGCAACCAGTGACAGCCTGTTGAATTACATTACGGTCATTTGTCGCTCCAGGGATGATTGTGATGCGGTCTTTGAACCTATCTAGTTTACCGACACTTCGCTCACGACAAACTCCAACCACTTCATAGCCCAGATCAAGAGCGTGCTGAACCATATATGATCCCAGTTTTCCTGATGCCCCAACAATGCAGATTTTCATTTTTTCTCCTTTAATAATTTCTAAAAATATTTATCAAGATTTCAGCAACAACCGGAGCATGTTTTTCTTCACCCTTGCGATGGAGAACGACTTAAGACTGGGATGTTGCGTAGCATAACAATCCCCAGCCAAGCTAGCCAGCTGATAAGTCCTAACCCGTAAAAAACGGCAATCCCAAGAAACGAGGGAAAGAAAACTGAGAGGATTCCAGCTACACCCACCATCAATCCAAAGTAATTCAACATTCTGGGAAATTCTCTTGCCTGCAATGCTACACAACTAAGAAAAAGAATCCACAATCCGCTAATCATAGTTTCACCACCACCCCCTCCCAAACCATTTCCAACAGATTCGAGTGTCAACCAGACAGTTGCTGCTTGAGTCGGTTCATCACCAAAAAGTTTGACGACTGTGCTAACGCTGCTCATTGAGAGCGTACCAACCACAATGACTAATACTGCATAGATCAGCCCGAAGGTGGTCACGGTTTGAGCCAGCGAAGGTGAGCCAGCCTTCAAGCGCTCATTGAGAGCCAAAGATAGAAAAATCATACCCACACCGAAGACTAAATAGATGATTATGTCAAAAACGCGCATGAAACTTTGATTATCTGCAATAAAAGCGATGTAGTCAGATCCTTCTCCATTGGGAACCAGGAAGGTTGCAAATACTCCAAGCGCAAAAAGGTTAGTTGCCGCCCCGATTAATGAACCAATACCGCCAATTTTTTGAATGTTTTTCATTTTGATCTCCTTATATCGAGTTAACTTTATTAATTCGAACGAATTTCGATGGCTTTTTTTTCCGAAAAATAGACTAATTATGCGGAAAACAATGATTGAACAGTGACCCACAATTCAGTCGGTGTTGCATTAAAACGATCGTTAAATAAGATTGCTATCGTGATAACAAATGCGAAAAATCCAATTACAACGCCAATTTGAAGTAACGATGTTTTCTGGATCTCTTGTTTTGTCTTAACCTCACAAATTTCACCCGGACAGTATATTGGTTTTTCTTTATGAAACAGTGGATAAAATTTGCATCCAAGGCAAATACCAAACACAGCTTCAAAGAATAAAAAGATTAGACAGATGTGACAGATGATCCCGGTAATAATGCTGGTTGAATTCATCACAACCAATAGCAAGAATATGGTCGTAGCTAACACCAGGCCGATCGTCCAGGCGAACTTTTTTGGAGCCGCACCTACATATTCGGGGGTTTGCTTACCGACAAACAAACGTCCAATTATTAATGAAGGTGAGTATTTAGGACTGATGAACATGCGTATCATGAAATCTATAAGAAAGGTCGTGTTGACTAACTTGATCATGAAATAATCCTCTTTAAAAATCACCAACATCCATGCCAGGAACATAAAAAAATAGAGTATCCCTGCTGAAGCTCTTATTTCCCGTTCGTTTAGTACCGGAATGCTATATCCTTCTACAGTTTCACCAAATTGATTTGCTTTATTCATTTTTTCCTTTTCTTCCATTTTCTTGAACTGTTGACAACAATGACCTTTGCTTTGGTAACTATAAAAACTTTGATTGAATAAATTATTGTGAAATTTTGTTCACTTTCGTATCCAGCTAAAATATAACGGTCATCTATGAACGTTTTCGAATAATATAGCCGAGAAGGTTTTTGGGAGGGCACTAAGCCCTCCCTTTTCACTAACCTGTAAATCTATTCCGCGTTCAACTGCTCATTTGCAGATATTCTTTTCGAGTTACTACGAAGGAGCACAATTCCCATCCAGATGAACCAGATAATTTGGGTCAAACCAAAAACTGGACCCAGCATGCCGGTTAGCGCCGGGACTAGAGAGATGATGCCCACCGTGCCAACCACCAACCCGAAGATATTCAAACCCTTGGGAAGTTCACCAGCTCGTAGTGCAGCCAGACTGATCAATAACGTCATTAGGCCACCCAATATTTCACCATTTGCGTTACCCAATCCGTCAATTGCAGGTTCAATTCCCTGCCAGGTCAACCCAGCCTGGGTTGGATCAGAAGCATAAAGTGACACAACTGAGGTGAGCGCGGCATTCGCGACCATACCACTGGCGATCAATGAGCCAGCCCAGATGATCCCAATTGCAGTTGCCACTTGCATAAGTGCAGGTGCGCCAGCTTTCAATCTGTTATATAAAGCCAGTGCAAATACAATCAGAAAAAAGCCGAAGAACACATACATGAGCAGGTTGGTTGAAAAAACAACCGCCTGGTTGTCGACATTCATGGCGACCTTCTGAGCTAAATCGGTTATGCTGATGTAATCCAGAATAACAATGAAGATTATTAATCCCGTCAAGTGCGCCAATGCCATGTAAAGCGCGGCAATTCCACCAAATTTCTGTAAGCTTTTCATTTATTACTCCTTATTGTGAACTAATTTGATTAATCTTTTCTAAAAATCCAAATTACGCGGTCAAAATACACAAAAACTAGAAATCACTCCCTTCCTTTGAATCTGGATTAACGGAATTAACCGAGAGTAAGGGTAGACCGATATCACGTATTTTTTTTAGTACACCGTGCAGTGCAGCCTGATCAGCCAAGCGACCCCTAAGTAGCGTGTTGCCATTCTCCTCCAATATGATGTCCATTCCGTCAAACCACTTCACCCAACGGGTATCCAGGTGTCCCTTCAGGCGGATTTCACAGTATTGATCGTTTGATATTGGTTTATCAATCATTTCTATATCTCATTTCTTTCTTCTGCGGTTGTTCTGACTAAAGAATACTTTCAAAGGTGGGGATGTGTCATCACAACATGATGTGATTGGAATGGTGATTGTTTTGATGATTGGCGGAATTAAAAAAAACGGCAGGCGACTTAATTCGCCTGCAGGAGTGATATTTAAAGATTTTTCGCTTTATTTAGAATAAATCAAGTTCCTCTGCACGACGGACGGCCGCACGACGTGTATTGACTCCCAATTTACTAAATATATTTTTGGTATGAGTACGCAGAGTGTTGAGAGACACAACTAATTGTTGCGCCATTTCTGGTCCGTTCAGTTCACTTCGGAGCAGCTTGAGTACTTCCAACTCACGTTCACTCAAAGGTTCAATCATATTTGGTTTTTGACGATCGTTGGCTGGTTTTTGCGACTCTAAATGTTTTGAAAAAGCTGACTGGAGTTTTAATATATAACTGCGAAGCGGATGAACTGGATTTTGAGCCAATTTTTCGATCAGCAACTGCATCGCATCCCCTTCATCAATAAAAATGCGAATATAACCTTCTGGTTCGGCCAGAGATAGAGCACGTTCAAGTTGAATTACTGCATCGGCATAATTATTTTGAGACTGGTAAACAAGTGCTTGCAACAATAAGATATGAATAATGCTGCCCTGCCGATGACCTTTTTCTGCCTTTTGAAGAAGACGTTGCAACAATCGGGTAGCTTTTTCAAGAGAATCAGGTTGTTTGTCATTCTTACCTATTTTATAAAGTAAACGGGCCAATGTTAAATATTCAAACTCATTCATAAAGCTCAAGTCATCATCCACCGAAAGCCTCTGCTCACTCGCCCAACTCCTGGCATCGGTCAGCTTGCCTTGCATCAACCACCAATGAACCCGTAACACCGCGATAGGACGCACCTCTGGCAAAGGCCCCCGAATATGAACACGTTCTGCTTCATCAATTAAATCCAGGGCGCCTTCCAAATCTCCCTGTGCTTCATTAAATAATGCTTGAGAAATGCAAAAACGATACTTCCAGTCAGTCAGTTCTGCCTGCTCACTAATTTTTTGCCCAATCTGCAAGTAATGAGATGCCTTTTCAAGGTCATCCCATTGAATGTAAAGTTCACCGAGCCCTCGATATAAATCTGCAACTCCAATGGCTATCGGCTCTCCATGGCCGGTCGCCAGGCGTATTGTTTTTTGATAAGTAAATTCCGCATCATGGAGACGGCCTAATGTTACTTTGATATCTGCCAAGAGAAAGGCTATACCGGTCAAAGTAACCATTTCTCCAGTCTTTTGAAGATTAATATAAAAATCGGTCAAAGATCGTTCGGCTTCTTCGAGATCACCATTCGTATATTGGGCAAGACCAAGGAGAGAAATCGCCTCGCTATACCTTGACTGGTTACCTTCAGGTATGAGTTCGAGCGCCTGCCTGGCAAATTTAACAGTGCCAGGAACATCGCCGAGTGTCAGTGACCGGTAAGCCCTGGCAGTGGCAATTGTCGCTGGCAATGAACGAAATTGTTCATCATCCACGACAACCCTCTGATCTTCAGGCGCATTCAGACATTTCTCGGCGTCAAGTAAATGAGCTTCACTGGGTTCCATTTCTCCACAATCCAATAAAGCCCAAGCATAACCCACACTAAGCACCGGCCGGATGCGGACAAGCTCATCAGGTATTTTCTTAACCCATTCCAGCCATGTGGAGGACAGACAACTAAGGTCCATCTCTGGTCTGATCAATTCAATCATTCCTGCTGCATGCTCATAGTCCTCAGCCGCCAGAGCATGGTGAATGGCATCGGATGGATAACCATTTTGTTCAAACCACACACTAGCCCGTTTATGCAAATTCAATACCGTATCTGGACTTCCCTCTAATAAGTGAGCCTGGAGGACATCAGAAAAAAGATGATGGTAGCGGAACCACT
>PNNU01000087.1 GCA_013824385.1 Anaerolinea sp. | reverse complement strand
TTTATCCCAAACTCCATGATAAGATTGGAAGATACAAGTCAGAGGCATGACTTATGCCTGCTTGGGAGGTTAAATATGAAAAAACAAAAAATGATTTTATGGGCTCTCACCCTCGTAACAGTAATTGCATTGGCAGCCTGCGCCGCCCAACCCACGGCTCAACCTGAAGTGCAAGCTACCGCCACACCTGCAATTACTGCGACTACTGCAGCCACAGATGCTGCCGGAGTCGAATCCACTGCGACTGCCGCACCCACCGCAACAACAGAACCTACAGCCACGCTTGAACCCACCGCCACCGCTAATGTGGAACCTACTGCAACGAGCGAATTCGTGGCAACGCCGACTGCTTTAACAGCATATGTTGGTGGAAAAGTAACCCTTTCGTTGGCTAAAAACACTAATTGCCGAACTGGACCTGACACCGTATATCCATCCGTGGCATCCATCCCGGCCGGACAGCAAGTAAACGCAGTCGGCAAGCTCGACAATAATCTCAGCTACCTCTACATTGAGAACCCCTCCTTACCAGGATCTTATTGCTGGGTATTCAGTGAAGGAGCGGCACTCCAGGGCAATCGCGCAGACCTGGTAGTGGTTGAACCACTGCCGACCCCCACACAGAAGAGTGAAATGGGATTCAGCCTCACCTATTCAGGTATACAAGAATGCGTTGGCGGTGATTACGCATTCAATTTAGTCGTGGCTAATACAGATAAAATGGTTTGGAAATCGATAAAGATTTATATTGTCGATGCCAATACCCAAAAATCTGCCACCTACTCCAGTGATCATTTTGAAGGTTGGACCGATTGCCACGTGGATTGGTATCAAAACGATCTGACTAAAGGTGAACACGCGTTCATCAGCCCCTACAACCCGGGACACTTTGATTACAGACCCTACGGCGGAACATTCTTCGTGCGGGTAAAGGTGTGTTCTGAAGACGGTCTCACCGGTACATGCTTAAACAAGGAAATAAAAGTTCAACCTTAAGCTCCTTCTTTAAATCCAAACCTCCGCGGATACTTATAACCGTGGAGGTTTTTTTATAGCAAATTAACAACTCCGGCAAATCAACCTTTGCTTTATCATTCCAAATCTTTTCCGTGTTTACGGAATTGGGTTTTATACAGCTGGGCATACAACCCCTTTTTCGCAATTAATTCAGAGTGAGTGCCTTGTTCGAGCACCTGGCCGCGATCAATCACCAATATCTGGTCCGCTGCGAGGATGGTGCTCAAGCGATGTGCAATGACAATGCTCGTACGGTCTGCCATCACCCGATTGAGGGCTTCCTGGATGAGTGCCTCAGACTCGCTGTCGAGACTGCTGGTCGCTTCATCCAAAACGAGGATGCGCGGATCCTTCAAAATCACGCGCGCCAATGCAATGCGCTGCTTTTCGCCGCCGCTGAGACGGTATCCGCGTTCACCCACCACTGTGTTATAGCCATCAGGCAGATCGGATATGAAATCGTGGATATTGGCTGTCTTGCAGGCCGCCTCAATTTCTTCCTGGCTGGCATCCAACCTGGAGTAAAGCAGGTTGGTGCGGATGGTGTCATGAAACAAATAAGTTTCCTGAGTGACCATGCCGATTTGATCAGCGAGTGCGTCCAGCTTCAAGTCGCGCAAGTCCACGCCGTCGAGACGGATGCTGCCGGAGGTGGGGTCATACAGCCGGGGGATCAAGTAGGTGAGGGTGGTTTTTCCGGCCCCACTGGGACCGACCAAAGCCACAAGGCTGCCCGGTTCCACACAGAAACTGACATGTTCCAGTGCATTTCCGCGAGCTTGACTGTGATGGCCGTCATCCGCATTGGATATTGTTTCGGTGCCAGAAAGTGTAGTTGTGATTGATTCCGTACTGCCATAGCGGCGAACGTCACTCAGAAGATGCTCGTCCCCTGCTTGATAGGTAAACGTTACATTATCAAAATCAATCTGGCCTTTAACATTCTGTGGTATCTTGGCATCAGATTTCTCCACAATATCAAGAGGCATGTCAATCACTTCGAAAACACGCTCAAAACTGACCACTGAGGTGGCAAAATCCATGGGGGCGTTCGCCAGACCAAACAAGGCGCCGTAAAGACTGCCAAGGTATGCTCCAAAAGCCACGATTGTTCCTACAGTGAATAATCCACGGATCGCAAAATATCCGCCAAACCCATAGACCAACGCAGTCCCCACGGCACTCACCAACCCAATAATGGCCATAAAGATAGACCCCAGATAAGCACGCTCCACACCCTGGTTTTTGACCTGTTTGGCTCGTTCACCAAAACGGTCCACTTCGAGAAAACGTCTGCCAAAAAGTTTTACCAACAAAGCCCCACCAATATTGAGGGTCTCTTGCATCATGGCATTCATTTGTGCGTTTGCCACCATTTGGCTGCGAACAATATCACGCATGCGATCACTCAGTTTACGAATGGCTAAAATAAAAAGTGGGGTGATCATTACACTGATCAGTGTCAAACGCCATTCAAAAGTGAACATTACAATTAGTGTTGCAGCAACTTGAATGATATTAGTAAAAATGGTTACGAAGGTGTTGCTGATGGCGTTTTGAGCGCCCACCACGTCATTATTGAGCCGGCTCATCAACTCACCGACTTTGGTATTGGTGAAGAAACGCAAAGACATACGCTGCAAGCCTGAATAAAGCGTAATCCGCAGATCGTAAATCACACCTTCACCTACTGTGGCGTTCAACCGTCTTTGAATCACATTAAATACCCCGTTGACCACCGGAATCAGAAAAAGAAAGCTTGCCAACCAGATCAATCCCTTAATATCCCCTGCCGGAATGGTTTTATCAATTAACCTTCTCAACACCATAGGCGTCAACAACGTGAGACCTGTACTGATCAAAATCAAAATCAGCATTCCAGTTAATGGCCAGACATATGGTTTTGCATAGGTAAACACACGTTTCAACAGAGCCCACGAAACGTGTGGAACTTCGTCTGGTGCATTTGCCAGTGTTTTCATCATGTGACCGCGCATACTTAACCCTCTTCAAAAACCTAATTTAGTAATTCATTATATTCCCACATGAACAGAAAACCCCCTTAAAACGGCGAATCCCCAAGTGCCGTTTAGGGATTCGTTTAGATCAAAGGAGGAGGAGAAGATCTGTTTTTATAATACCTGCTGCTTGTGAATGGATAATGAAGAATACATGTATATATGTCGAGATCAAAACTCAACTGCACTCTCCCAAATCACATTTGCCGTTACCATCTGAGTCAGTATATCTGCCGCAATCTCCGGGGAAGGAGCAATGTTTCCTCTTCGGACAAGTTGCGTAGCAAACCAGGCCGCTCTGCGCGGTGGGCGCGGAGGTAGGCACTGCAGTCGGCTGTGCAGTTGCGCTTGGAAGGGCCGTTGCAGCTTCTGTAGGTGCGGCTGTTGCAGCCTGCATCTGTGTGGATGAGGCGGTCGGCTGCGCCTGAGTAGCGGCTGTGGTTGCCGCTGGGTCGTTACTTTGGGCAACTTCAGTAGATGCAGAAACCTTCTTTAGACTCGGCAGCACGTTGCTGATCGCCAGGGCTGATCCAAGTCCGACCAGGCCCATGGTCACCAAGAAATCTCTGCGGCTGACATCAGATACTTGAGGCGCCGCGGTCAACACTTGAGGATTCAGTTTCAGCGCCGGGCTAAAGAGCTTCGAGGCAGTTTTCGCAATCCAACGCCAGTGCAGTCCAACCTTAAGCACAGCAAGAATCAGGGTTGAAATGGACGAATAAATATGAATATCGAGCCAGACCTCATAATTCGCAAGATTGAGATTAAACCAGGTAGAAATGACCAACCCGGTTTCGATGATCATTACAAAACCGTAGAGCAACAGTCCGTCAATCATTGCATATGCCCTTGAACGGGTTGAAGTCTTTTTAAAGAACTTTGAGAAGACACATTTTACCCAACTCCAATGATTGACCAAATGCATCACTATGGCCAGGAAAACCGCAACGCCCAGCCATTGGTGAACAGCCAGCCCGGTCAGGTTGAGAAAAAAGGAAACCAGAAACCCCAAGAGGATTGTGACATCAAGAAGCCAGTTTATTTTTTGATTTTTCATATTTTTATTAACCTGCAAGTCCATAATGGTATTGATGCACAAAGGATACAATCATCAAGGTTTCAACTGGTAAAGATTCGGTATAGATACTTTGCATATTTGTGGAGAAAAGTAATCTTTGAAATCGGGATTTATTGGGTAAAATTATCAGTATCTCGTACACATTAGGAAAGCATTATTGTGGCTTATAAATTATTGATCTTTGATTTTGACGGTACGCTGGCGAATTCTTTTCCATGGGTGGTAGCTATATTGGACGAACTGGCGGAAAAATTCAAAGCGATTCCAGTTGATCATTCCAGGCTGGACGAGTTGAAAAGTTATAGTCCGCGCAAAATCATGAAAATGCATAATGTATCCATCTGGAAGCTGCCCGCGATCCTTAAATTCACGCGCTCACGCATGAAAACAAATGGCGAAAGCATCACGTGTTTTGAGGGCGTGGCCGACATGCTGCGAGAACTTAAACAGCACGATATCCGCATGGCCCTGGTGACCACCAATACTTGTGAGACCGTCCGCCGCGTGTTGGGGGATGATCTCTACAATCTATTCCACTTGTTTGAAGACAAAGTCTCACTGTTTGGAAAACCAGCCGCCTTGAGAAGGATCATCCGCAAGAGCGGACTGGATCGCTCAGAGATGTTAGCCATCGGCGACGAGGTCAGAGATGTTGAAGCCGCCAAGAAGGTTAACATTCCGTTTGGAGCTGTAACGTGGGGGTTTTCATCAGAAGACGCAATGGCTTCTCATTCACCCGAACACACCTTCACTGAAATGAGTCAGATTGTTGATCTGGTTATTTCTTCACCTTTCAATTTTGACGCGGTAGCTTAAGAACATAGGGTAAATATGAAAACCATTGGCATGATCGGCGGCATGAGCTGGGAATCTTCAGTTGAATACTATAAATTAGTAAATGAAGGCATTCATCAAGCGCTCGGAGGAGTGCATTCCGCCAAAAGTGTGATGGTTTCGGTGGATTTTGCCGAAGTCGAAGTGCTTCAAAAAGAAGGCCGCTGGAGTGAAGCCACTCAAATGATGGTCAACGCTGCCCGCCAGGTAGAAGCCGCAGGCGCTGACTTTTTGATAATCTGCACCAACACCATGCACTTGATGGCAGATGAGGTTCAGGCTGCCATCCAAATTCCCCTTCTACACATCGCGGATGCCGCCGCGAATGCCGTGCTGGATCAAGGCATCCACACCGTGGGGTTGCTTGGCACCCGCTTCACCATGCAGGGCGATTTCTACAAAGGACGACTGGCCGACAAATTTGGGCTCAAGGTTTACACCCCCATCACCGCGGACCAGGATATTGTGCACGACATCATCTACGATGAATTGGTTGTAGGCAAGATCTTGCCTGCTTCAAAAGCAGCCTATCAGAAAATTATTTTAAATTTGGCCGAACAAGGTGCACAAGGTATTATCCTGGGCTGCACCGAGATCGGTTTGCTCGTCCAACAATCAGATTGCAGTCTGCCCCTCTTTGATACAACCCTCCTCCACGCTCAAGCTGCTGTACAATATGCTTTAAAAGATTAATGCTTCCAGGGAGGAACTATGTCCGTTTTAATGAAGATCGCACTCCATCAAGGAATTCGCGACGAAATTCCCAATCAGGAACTCGCGCGTGAACTGGCATCCAACAGAGACGTGGATGGCGTCAAAGAGATTGCCGAACACTTATGGGATAAAAACACCAATGTGAGCAGCGATTGTATGAAGGTGATGTATGAAACAGGATACATCGCCCCGGACTTGATCGCACCTTTTTTCAGAGGATTTTCTAAAGCTTCTACTCAGTAAACATAACCGTCTGGTTTGGGGAGCCATGATCGCTCTATCCACCATTGCACCACTGGCAGCGGCTGAATTGTTTAAAAAACGCGAAATGATCTGCAAAACCATTTCTCAAGGCTCAGTCATTACTCAGGATGCCGGCATTAAGACGCTTGCCCAGGTGGCTGCCGCAGATCAAACTTTCCTGGCTGAACTGAATCCGTTTTTGATGAACTTCTTACGCACTTGCAGACTCTCTGATGTACCCAGGCACGCAGAATTCGTAGAACAATGTGTGAACGGCACCAATCGCCAGGAATTTCTCACTATCCTTCACGAAAGGCTGCCGCATATGTCCCCTTCGCAATCAGTCCGTATTAAGAAGATACTAAAAAGAGCAGAAGTTTAGTAACAACTGTCCTGTTTTGGCTTTCCAAATCGGAAGATGATAAAATAAGACCAAATAAGTCTTATAAGGAGCATGAAAATGGAGTATCGTCATTTAGGAAGAACAGGACTGCAGGTCAGCGCCCTGTCTTATGGTTCATGGGTTACATTCCATACCCAGGTGGGTATTGATGCCGCAGTAGAATCCATGTCTATCGCCTATGAAGCTGGAGTTAATTTTTTTGATAATGCAGAAGTATACGCGGGCGGTAAATCTGAAGAAGTGATGGGCGCAGCACTCAAGAAACTGGGGTGGAGGCGTGGAAGTTATCTCGTTTCAACCAAATTTTTCTGGGGGCTCAACGAAGGCGTCAATGAAAAAGACACCCTCAACCGCAAACGCTTGATTGAAGCCATGAACGGATCATTAGAACGCTTTGACCTGGATTATATTGACCTGATCTTCTGCCACCGTCCTGACCCTACCACACCCATCGAAGAGACAGTCTGGGCTATGCACAACCTCATTGAATGGGGTAAAGCACTCTACTGGGGCACCTCCGAATGGTCCGCTTCTGAGATCGTTTCTGCCATTGAGATCGCTGAACGCCACCACCTGCACAAACCGGTGATGGAACAACCCCAATATAATCTTTTATGGCGCGATCGCATGGAGAAAGAATACGTCCGCTTGTTTGCAGATTACGGTTACGGCACCACCATCTTCAGCCCGCTGGGGGCCGGTCTTTTGACCGGTAAATACAACAACGGCATTCCCAGCGACTCTCGCGGTGCACTGAAGGGTTACGAGTGGTTGCGAGAGAAATTCACTGATCAAGAAGCAATAGAAAAAGTGAAACAGCTTGGCAAACTGGCTGAAGATATCGGTGTTTCTTTATCCAGGATGGCCATCGCATGGTGCTTGAAGAACCCCAACGTCAGCACGGTGATCACCGGCGCCAGCCGCGTGGAACAGATGCACGAGAACATGAAAGCATTGGACGTGGTCGAAAAAATGACCCCGGATGTAATGAACCGCATCGAAGATATTTTGACCAATTACAAGAAAAATCTGAACGGATAAACTCAAAAAGGGATGATGATAAAGCCGTGGCATAATTAGTCGCGGCTTTATGTTGTCTAAACTTGAATGAATTGAGCATTATCGATATGACGATTCTACAATACATACTGGCGGGTGTAGGCGCCTTTGCAGCAGGGATGGTGAATGCCCTGGCAGGCGGGGGCACGCTGATCACCTTTCCGATGCTGACTGCATTTGGCCTGCCGGCTGTTGCGGCAAATGTGACCAATACCGTGGCGCTTTGCCCCGGCTATTTTGGAGCAACCTTTGCCCAACGCGGATTGTTGAAGGAACAAGCCAAACGATTGTGGGTTTTGGTACCCGCTGGTTTGCTGGGTGGCTTCGGCGGCGCCTTCTTGCTTTTAAACTCGGGTGAACGCCTGTTCAAAGGGTTGGTGCCCTGGTTGATCCTTCTGGCCAGCATGCTGTTGGCCGTGGGGGAACCACTTAAAAAATGGCTCAAAAACAAATCTGCTGATCGCGAACAAGATACGCCTGAAAGAATAATATCAGTATTACCGGTTGGGCTTGCTGCAGTTTACGGCGGTTATTTTGGAGCTGGATTAAGTGTGATCATACTGGCAGTGTTGGGACTTTTTTACAGCGATTCATTGACGCGCTTGAACGCTTTGAAACAAGCCATCGCCTTTGCAGCAAATATCGCTGCTGCGGTCGTGTTCCTCTTTTCAGGGCAAGTGCTGTGGGGTGTGGCTCTGGTGATGATGGTGAGCGCGTTGGCAGGCGGAGCGACGGGCGGCAAGCTGGCAAGCAAGGTAAATGCATCCGTGCTGCGCTGGATAGTGGTAGGTATCGGGCTGACGGTTGCCATTTTATATTTCATCAAGTAATTTGTAAATATCGAATATCAGTTTAAAAAATTAGTAATTAGGATCAGAACAATGAATAAAGTGTCTCCAAAAATCATCGTAGCCATGACTTGTCTCGTGTTCATGGTATTTGGATTATTTAACGGTTCAATTGGACCGATTGTTAAAGAATTATCCAATCAGACCAATTCCACCTTGGGCGCCATCGGAGGGGTTCTAACCTTTTTGTTTTCGGGGGCCCTCATATCTATGTTTGTTGCCGGCCCGTTAACCGACCGGTTTGGCAAAAAAGTAGTGATGGTGATCTCTTTATTCTTTTTATCCGCAGGCATTATCGGATTGTGTAACGCCCATTCTTTGCCCCTGATGTTCTTCTTTTTCTTCTTTACCGGTCTCGGCCAGGGAGGCATGGAAGTAAGCGGAAATCTGGTGGTGGCGGATGCGTTTCCGAAGAACAATACCGGGATTATGAATTTGTTACATTTCTTCTATGGGTTTGGCGCATTTTCTGGTCCGGCAATTATCAGTCTCGCCATAACCAATAATATTTCAGGTAAAGTTGTTTTATGGTTTGCAGCCGGACTTTTTACTATTCTCGCAGTCCTTTTCATAATCTTATATTCAAACAAACCCAAATCAGACGCTTTACCTCACAACGAAAATATAACGGCGTCTACCAGTGTGTATCGCTCTCCGCTTTTATGGTTAACTGGCGTCATGTTATTAACTTACGTAGGCGTTGAGTTTGGTCTGGGAAGCTGGTCAACTACCTTCATGGAGATTTCAGCCCGTCTGCCTATCCAGCAAGGTGCATTGGTGACCTCTGCCTATTGGGGTTTTATCACATTGGGAAGATTGGCTGGCCTGGTTTTGAGTCGAAAATTGAAATCTCTGCAATTATTGGGGCTTGCAGTTTTAGGTTCTTTAATCGGCGGCATTGGATTACTCTTTTTTACTGGAACCACATCTGCTGCAGTAGTTTGCATCATGTTCATTGGTTTCTGTTTTGGCACCGTTTACCCATCCACAATTGCCTTCACCTCGGATGCGTTCATCAAGAATCAAGGGAAAGCCGTTGGTCTGGTTTCTACTCTGGGCAGCGTCGGCGGATTGACTCTACCCTGGATGGCTGGATTAATTCTGGAAAAACAAAACCCATTGATCTTCGTACTTTTTGAAACAGCCATCATCATCACCATGTTAGCTTTATTCACGGGGATGAGATTCTCCATGGAAAAAAACCAATCTAATTAACCACCAAAATCAAGTTGTATCGTAAAAACAGCAAAAGTTGTTTGATGTTCATACCTTTTGCTGTTATTTACATATGTTTAATGTTGTTTTTTAGCAGTATTTATTGATTATTGGAAGAAATAACTATAAGGTTATTTTGAACAAATTTTCTTGACTCGAGGAAGGTTTTCATGGCAGCATCAACGAGTATTAGTACGGGTAGCGGTTCACCCTCAAAGAGGTCAAAACAATGGATAATCGGTGTCTGGTTAATTCGCGTGACTTACTTCGCGATGTTAGCCAGTTGTGTGATTGATATTATCCTTGGATTTACAGACAAGTTTGATTGGGTGGATTGGACCAGTTTATTTATTCGTTTGACCGCTGTTGCCAAAATCACCATTATTTGCGAACCTTCACTCAAGAAGAACAAACCTGTTCCTGCCGTGTTGACCACCATCATCGTTTCTGAAATTGCATTGTTTTTTATGTGCGTCGTGAGTCCTCTGATGATCGCCTGG
>PNNU01000086.1 GCA_013824385.1 Anaerolinea sp. | reverse complement strand
GGCCGTCCATTAGAATTGTAGAAATGGCAGCTTCGCCCTCCAGATCACGCAAACAAGACCATTCCTGTGCCGGGGTTGTAACATCCACAACCACTAAAATAAAGGGGAGTTTTACTTCGGAGCTGTTTTCCTTATCTTGAAGCCGCATACGGCGACGTTCTAAAATTGTCCGAAGATTCTTCCAGAACAAGCGCATTCTATCAGCTTCATTTTCTTGAGGTCTTTCATCTTCTTCAAAAAAGAGTGTTTCTGTTTTATCAGATTGCTTGCAATGGGGTAGTGCATATGCCCAACGCCAACTTTGACGAGTTTCGCTTGTTCCGGCGACATAGAGCATTGTATCTTGAGGGGATTGAAAAGTCGCATAATCAATCAGCATTGTCTGCAAGTAGGCATGTACTTTCTCTTCCGACTTACCGGTTATCCCAATCGAGTGCCGGATAGTAATGCCTTTGGCTTCTTGTGTTTGCGTTTTCTCACCTTCTACGTCTTTCGTTTTTGCTTCGACCTTTTTCTTCTCACTTTCGTCAGTTTGCATGAACATCGGGATGGTAACCGGAACATTATATAAAAGTCGGGAGTCTTCAGCCAAACGCATTGCTTCACGCATTAATGGACTTGCAATTTTTTCATTTTCAGATATTTTATAAACCACTGTTGATTGGCGAGTGCTGATGCCAAGACGTAAGAACAAAAAATCATGATCATTTGGTCGACGTTCCCATAGACGTGTGCCCGCACGGACATCTTCCTCTTTTGATACAGATTCACGGGTAATATCAGAGGCAATCCCCAACGTTTTTTCAGGATTTGGATAGTTGGTAAAATAATAAATGCGCTGTTGCTCTTGTTCACTTTCCATTTTTAGACGTAATTCGCTGATACGGCGTTTGTAAGCTGCTGCAGCTTCTTCCTTTTGTTTCCGGTCTTTAACATTTGTATAAACAGCCAGGGCAATTGTTGCAAGCACAGATAAAAACATGGGGATCATCATCATCATATTGCTGCCCTGTCCGAAGACAGAAGCAAGGATGTATCCCATGATCATCACCATTGGAAGGGCAGCCTGCTGAATTAATTGTTTAAAATCAACTTCAGTATCAGGAGGATTTGGAATGTTAAATACTCCTGATGGCAATTGTGGTTCTATACGGGGTGGATAGTCAATATAGATTTTGTCAGACATAGATCATCTCCCTGATTATCCAGGTATAAAAGATAATGCCAATATCAAGAGTAAAGAAATTGCGAGCAGGGATCCAAGAACAACAAATACGATCTTCCAGTTCATTTGGAATTTTTTTCGTTCACCCGGGATGCGTGGAAAATTGGGTTGAAGCGAATTTACAAAACTTAGCACATCTGGGAAGCGTAAATTGTTTTCCCGATTAATCGCTTTTTCTGCGACCTCTGGTATATTTTTAAGATCTATACGCCCCGAGGATTTGAAACCACCTGCTAATACATCCCGTAAAATTGCGCTGTCTTTTCTAATGTGGTATTCATAGGCTGGGCGTCCTGCCAGCATCTCGTATAAAAGCAGTCCCAAACCATACACATCAGTGGTCGGGCCTACGTTACCAACTGGATCTGTAATCTCGGGGGCTGTATAGGCGGGAAGGTTAAAGTTTTCATTCCACAAATCATGAATGTTCTGGCTCTGATCACAGACACCGAGGTCAAGTAGAACCGGTCTTGGTATATTTTGTTTATCATAGCGAACCAGGATGATATCCGGATTTATACATAGATGAAGTTTGCCTGCCTTGTGAAGGTAAAAGATTACATCTGCGATGCTTAAAACGATCCACCCAACATGTTGATACCACGGTTGAGGATTCTTTAATAATAGATTCCGTAATATTGAACCATCAACAAATTGGAAAACTTCATAATATTTAACCTTTCCATTGATCACAGTCCAACCATAAGGATAGTTTTCGATATTTCCTTGAGCATGAGCAGGCAATAAGACTGGTAGCAGGGGATGCTGCCCGGCTTTAGCGAGTTGTAAAAAAGTCTTTGCTTCTGAGCGAAGTTTATCCTCACATCCTACATTGGCGACTTTCAGCAGGATTTTTTCTTTTTCCCGCCAAGCCTGATAAACAATTGCTGAACGAGTGGTCACGATAGGTTGAATAATTTCTATCGGTCCAAACCACTCGCCATTATCGAATATTTCTGTGGCTGTCTCAGCAGGGCAGTATTTCTCTTGACACCATAAATTAAAATCTTGCGATATCACATTGCATCGTTCACAGATTCGCTTCATAAAACCTCGCGTGAACTTATTGCCATAAAGTAATTTGTTTTGTGGATGATCCGCGCAGATGAAAAAAACCTTTTCTAAATGCGCGGATCCTAAACACCTTCCTTTAATACATCATGCAATAATCGGCATGATCAAAATCCATACGCCAGTTTATTTAGGGTTTATTCTTTACTACCCAAAAAGACCGGCAGCCGAAGAGTCACCAGTTCTGTAAGAAGTGATCGCTTTGTTAATGTCGTTTGATAACTCTTTCATTTTTGTTGAAGCATTTCTAACATTCGGTTTAATTCGATCGATATAAGCTGCGGCAGCCGCTGTGCCACCAAAAGAAAACAGGGCAGCCGATTTTAATGCCAAGCTCAAAGCTTCAAGTGCTTTTGCTACCATATCGAGGACTTCACCAAATGTTTTAAAGTCTTTCGACAGTTTTTCCACTCGCGGAATATCCATATAGACTTCTTGAGCCATTTCGTATCTCCTTTTTAGAATATTCCATTAAATACATCAAACAAGCCCTGGGCTATTGATGTCGATTGTTGGACTGCTTGATTCATCGTATCCTGGGCTTTTTTAATTGCATTTGCCCAATTGGTGCTGAAACCCATAATATTCGCCAACATAGGAATAACACTGCTCGTCATCTCATTGACAAATTTTGTAGCTCCATCACCTTTCCAGATACCACCTGTAACTTCAGTAATCATCCCTCGTATAGGCTGAGTGACGCGATCATTTATGATATTTATCTGCGCCATCACCTGTTTGATGATCTGGTCAACCAGTTCCTGAACCCATTTAAATATATTCATGGCTTACCTCCTAGAAATTTTGACCAGCAGTGGTATCAGCTCGCTGCATTTCTGCCATCGATTTTCGGACGTCTGAATGCTCCTCATGAAATGCTTCGGCCAGCTTGTTGACCTTTTGGCTAAATACGCCCAAAGCTTGTGCAAATGATTCTCCAGTAGGACCCTGCATTGCACCATTTTGCATTGTCTGAGCCCATTTCTGGGCATTTTGAGCGGTTTGCCGCAGCTGTTGTTCTACCATTTGAAGGTGTTTTGCCATATCTTCAACTGCTGCATAATTCATTCGAATTTTTTCGGTCATAATTCACCTCCTTTAGCCCAGGTTGCTGAAGAAACTCTTGGTTCCTTCATCCGCTTCACGAATAGTATTGACAATTTTCTGTGCCGCATCTGCAGCGTATCCTAAAGCGGATGCGAGCCTGTTCATGCCTGGCAAAATCCTCTGTGCCATTTCAGTATCGAATTTGTTAGCGGCATCTCCAATCCATTGATTGTTATGCAGTGCATCGACCTTACTTTTGGTCTGCCTGGTAAGTTGCAAAATTTCTGATTGTTCAGATTTCATGTTTTTGATGATAGTTGCCATCTCGTCGTAATTAATTTGAACGGTATTGCTAGCCATTATTTCTCCTTTCCACGCCATCCCTTACTTGGTTTGCCGTTGCGTTAGCACGATCACTAACGAGCCTTACCTGTCTAGGTATTGATTAGTATGTATGTCAAAAACGTCAATCCACCTCCTTATGATGTTTCATAACTAATGGAGACTTTGACTGCAATGAAATTTAGAATAATTCGTCTCAGTTTTCGAAAAGATTTATATTTCCTGGCTATTTACATGTTGACTACTTTTTTCGACCACGAACTGCCTTGGCTGCAGCGCCTAATGAGACGCTTCCAATAGCAGCAGCACTTGCTGCCACTTCTTCTCCGCCAGCCGGAGTTTGACCCATAGAACCGGCGGCATTGCCAGCGTTGTTTGTCTCTCCCCCACTTGTTTCAGTAAATGACGAGCCTTCATAGATATGATCGTTCTGACCTTGCGATCCAGCGGATGAAACACCTCCAACAGAACCTGAAGAACCAGATGAGATTTGAGCCCCAACCCCGCTCCCCATGCTGTTTAAGTCGCCCGTTCCTCCCGGGCTGGAATTCCCGCCATTGCCTGAACTGCCTGTTCCTCCAGAGCCGGAATTCCCGCTGCTGCCTGAACTGCCTGTTCCTCCCGAGCCTGAATCCCCATTGTTGCCTGAACTTTCCGTTCCACCTCCTGAACTTTGCGTTACAGTGGGGCTGGCTCCTTCTTGTTGTCCGTTGGGTTCCGATCCAGTTCCAGTTGGTTTAAAACCTATCTCTTCTAAACCGGCACTTCCTCCGATTTGTCCAAGTATTGTCTGTGCCTCAGTATTAACTCCAATGACGCCTGGTATCGACTGACCTTCTGATAAATTCTCTACTATTCCGCTGAAATTTCCAAAACCATGTCCTTCAAATTCAAAGGAATCATGTTTAAAGTAGGATGTTGTTTCTTTATCAGCCTCATTAATAATTCTAATAATCTTAACGAGAACTTCTTCAGAGAAGAACAATGCTTGAGCCGTCCGTTGAAGAGCGGGTAATAAGACAGTTTCCATCTCATCAAAAAATTTTTCTGCTCCTTCTCCAATCCATTCAGTTTCAAGATCATGAACCTTTTGTCGTGTTTTTGAAAGTAGCGAAAAAATATCTTCACCCTCGTTTCTAAATCGTTTAACGAGGAGTCTTAATTCGTCATATTTTAGCTGCACAAATAGATTCATATGTTTCTTCTTAGTAACGCAAATCAAATCGAAGTGTTACATTGGGTCCAAGCCCTATTATGGAACCATTAATAATCTGAACAGGAACATCAGGAACTATAGGCTGCCCATTAAGAGTGGTGCCGTTTTTACTATTAAGATCAGTGAGGTAATAGGTTTGATTAATATCATCGCAGGTGATTTGAAAATGTTTTCGTGAAATACTACTTTCCTGAATGTTCATGTTTCCTTCAGTCCGGCCAACGATGAAAGGAAATTGATCCAACTTGGTTGGATTTTTTGTTGTAGGACCAGTTGGAAGAAGAGTGATTGTCAATAACGGATGTAATTGTGGCCGAGCTGAAACAAGCTCAGTTGCATCACTCAGTTGGACGACTGGAGTCGAATGCGATTGAATTTGAGTGACATCAGAGGACGGTAATGGATTTTCGATTGGAGGGATGACGACAGAGGGGAGTGGAGCTGTTACAACTGCAGGAGGTACAAGTACCTGTGGAATGAATGCCGGCGGTGTAACAGATGGTGGAACCGCTGAGGTTGATATGAATGGTGGTGGATTGGAAACCGGCATATTCTGCCTCGAAAGAACAGGTTCATTATCAGCAACGGGAATGACAGGATTGCTTAATTTCTGATTATTACCCAATCCTCCTCCTAAACGACCTTGAAGAACAGGTGTGCCACTGATGGATTTCTGCCGTGATGAAGAAAACATCAAGAATCCTACAACTCCCAGAATAATTACCAAAATGCCAATTAGAAAAATGGGTTTGGCAATCAAAGCTCCACCAATTCGAGCAAAGACTGATGGGGCATTATAGGCGACTCCAGGTAGTGTTTGAGAAGTGTAGATGTTGTTATTCTTGGCCAATAAACGCACTACCACTGAATATTTTCCATCCGGGATGTGGTTGGCTTTCATCGGGATAGTGATTTTGCCGTTTGCAGTGGTAAGTGCGGGATTTGTGAAATTCGATCCGGCTATTTGCGTGTTTGTCCCTTCATCAACCAACCAACCGTCAAACCCTCCGACCAGTTCAAGATTAGTGACATTTACGTTCATTACCAGATTTCCATTTTGCTCAATTATTGATAGAATCTCCAGACTTGGGTAAGCAGAGGTTGGATCAAACTTAAACTCATGCAGCAATTGTGTTGATGTGTTTCCTTGGTCATCACGGGTAATAATAAAGGGTTTTTCATTTTCTTTGCTGATGACCGAAATGCGCAATTCGTATCCGCGGCTGATAGTAAGGGGCTCAGTGGGAATGAAGAAGCTGTTGAATTCAACTGGATCATTAAAAATGTACTCGCCAGCTTTAGAACCTCCCTCCGTATCCCAAACCTCGACTTTTACATACTTTGCTAATTGTGGAGAAGAAACTCCAAGTTGGATTTCATAAGCCTGCTCGGCAGCATTGAGTAGAAGACCGCTTAGATTAATTGATACCGGGCTGGGTGGGCCGGGATAATCTGTGTTTGATTCGACTGTAAAGGCTGTATTGAGGGACTGATTATCTTTTAAATTAACAGTAAGCACTGCACTGTTAGGACCGTTTTTTGGGTAAACAACAACTTCTGCCATCCATTGCGCTTTTTGTGCATCCATAATTCTTTTGAATGCAACAGAAAGATCATCTTTAGTCGCAATTGATGAGAATCCACCTGTACTGGCAGCCATGGCCTGCAATTCAACAGTGTTTATTTTGGATTCGTCGGTTGAAAGCCCTATTGTATTCAGTGGTACTTGTGACTTCATAGCCAGATCAACCAGTTCTTGATATTTATGTTGACTGCAGACAGAGCCATCCGCCTTTTCATCTTTGCCATCAGTAAAAAGGATTACTGCTCTGCGTCCGGTTGGAAGCTTGGACATGGATTCAACTGCCGCATAAGCAGCATCATAAAGGCATGTTCCGCTTTTGGAAGTTTTATAGCTATCAATAGCATAAGTTACAGCCGAGATATTTTTAGTGTAATCCTGAAGGAGCTGGATTTTTTCGTCAAATTGGACAACTGAGAATAAGGAATCGTCCGGAATATCATTCAGAGATAACTTTGCGGCTTCCTTTAATATGGATGCAGACCCCCCCATGCTTCCACTGGAATCCATTACAAGTGCAATATATATTGGAATATCAGGTTTTTTGATGCTTGCAGCAGCGACTTCATTCGTATTCAAGAGAGCAATCTGACCACTGGCGAATTCCGGATTCATTACTGGTACCCCAGTGTGGTCTTCAAAAATGCTGAAATAGACTCTCAATGTCATGCTATCGGGAGTTTCGATTGGCAATGTTTGAAATATTCGGATATCCCAGCTGGATTGGGCTACTGATTGACTGTTCGGCAATAAAGAAAACGCCAAAACTAAAAATACCACTAATAATGTCTTGTGAAAATTTTTCAAACTTCCCTCCATGTCGATGCAATAGTGGGAAGAATAATATCTGTAAAAACAGTATAGCAAGTTTGATGACGGATTACTATGGTGAATGTTAATAATCCAGATAATTCATTATCCGATACGTACTGGATAATGTCAAAGCATGAGCCTGTCGATTTGAAGAATAGAAATTGTATTCTGTAAAGAATATATGGTGGTAGAGTGTCATTTTTGTTCCACCTAAAGTGGTAAATCTATCCAATAAGTCTATTTTTTCCCGTAATCCTTTTGCATTTGAATTGTGCCAAACATGGATGCAAGGAAAAGTAACCTATACTCTTTTCCAGGATACTATTCGCTCCATAAATACCGCGCAGGTTGCTGAAGTCGGTTCTAAATTATGGAGGTGACTGCAGCTCGTTCATTGCTGAAATACCAGTTGAGCTTGCTCCGCGGAGAGGAATCGCCAAGCCATCAATTTTTATAAGTCGTAAAAATGGATTATTGGGGAATTATTTCTTGATATCCAGAATCTTAAAAATGCTTAAATGACGAATTCAGAAATTATGAATTATAAAAAACGATACTTTTAGATGAGGGTTTTTTCAAAAGTTGTTTAATGAATATAATTATTAATACGAAATATTCGTTATGATATTAATAACCAAATTTTTCTCAATCAGAATTAAGTTGCTTTACTTGGTATCATGGAAAAATAATGGGGTTGGTAGAAAAAGAGGAGCAATGAATAAAAGATTCTTATCAGTAATTCCTCTGGTACTTTTACTTTGTTCTTTTTTTGTGGCTTGTCAGCCGGTGGAAAGGGGAACTCAAGAACAAACCCCACTTGCTGCCAATCCTGAGGATGTTCTTCTGTTTCTTGGCAATAAAAATATCGCTCCGGTAGTGTATCTGGACGGAAATACTCCTTCAGGAGTTGCCATTGATATTGTTAATGCACTCGCAAAACACATATCACAACCGATTGAAATTCAAGTTATGGATTGGTCTGAAGCACAATCACTTGTTGCCAATGGCGAAGCAGATGCGCTAATTCAAATAAATCCAACTGAAGAGCGAAAAAAAATATACGATTTCTCAGATACCTTTCTGATGTCTGAATTCTCGATTTTTACCCGCACAGAGAGAACTGGAATTATAGGTCTCTCAAGTCTGCAAGGTCTACGGGTTGGCGTCGAAAAAGGAGGACTACCCCAGAAGGTCTTGGAAGAAGACAATACGATTCTATTAACCGTCATACCAAATTTCATTGATGGGTTTAAGCAAATAAATGATGGTTCGATCGATGCTATAGTCGTGGATTACAGAGTTGGCTCTTATATAATTGCTGAAAATAATATTCGGAATATTAAAGTAACCGGCAGCCCAATCACAACTTCAAATTCTTCGATTGCGGTAAAAAAGGGGAACACAGAATTACTCAATGAAATCAATAATGCATTGCGAATTATTAAATCTGATGGCACTTACCAGAAAATATTAGACAAATGGAAACCAACTGAGGTTGTTTTTCTTACTCATGAGCAAATAACAGACAGGATTTATCAAGTTTCTTTATTTATTGTTTTAGTATTGTTCTTAATTGCAATTGCGTGGGTATTGGTTTCAAGAAAAGAAATAACCAGGAGAAAAGCTTCTGAAGAAAAGGTTAAAGACCAATATTTTACTTTAAGAAGCATTATTGATAGAGAAAACGCGCTCATTTTTTCAATAGACCGAAAATATCTTTATACGAGTTTTAATACTGAGCATGCATCTGTCATGAAAGAGATTTATGGTGCTGAGATCGAAATCGGTCACAGTATTTTTGAGTTCATGACCGTGATAGAAGACCGTGAGAAAGCCAAGAGTAATTTAGACCGAGCATTATCCGGGGAGCAATTCGTTGATGAAGCCTATTCAGGTGAAGAACAACGATCACGACATTTTTTTGAAGTTAATCATTGTCCGATCAAGAATGAAACGGGAGAGGTCATCGGTGCTGCAGTATTGTCTTATGATGTTACCGAACGTAAGTTAACAGAAGAAACACTTAAAGAAAGCGAACGAAAATTTCGTAACATCTTCGATAATGTTGTCGACGGACTATATCTGTTGGATGTCACTGAAGACGGTAAATTCCGAACTATAGAAGTCAATCCTGCTCTCGAAAGGATAACAGGAATACCACGATCCCAGTCCGTTGGAAAGACTCAGGAAGAAACCGTACCTGAAGAGGTTGCCCGACAAGTAAATGCTAAGTATCGACGCTGTGTCGAAGCGGGCTATCCCATTGAAGAAGAAGCGGAATTGGAGTTACCTTCTGGACGGCATATTTTCCATTCAATCTTGGTCCCGACATGTGATGATACCGGTCGCATCTCTCGCATAATTGGAATTTCCCGCGACATAACCGAACGCAAACAGATGGAAGAGGCATTACGCGAAAGCGAGCATCGTTATCGTGAAATATTTGAAAACTCATCAGATATTCTCTTTTTGTTGGAAGTCACCGAGGATGGTCATTTCAGAAACCTGGACGAGAACCGCGCCTTTGAAAAAGCGACAGGTTTAACCGGTGAGCAATTGAACGGTAAGATCATCGAAGAAACTGTTTCAGATGAAACCACCCGAATTGTTAATGCCTTGTATCACCGCTGTGTTGATACAGGAGAAGTCATTGATGAAGAGGTGGAGTTTATTCTTCCTATAGGGAAGCAGGTA
>PNNU01000085.1 GCA_013824385.1 Anaerolinea sp. | reverse complement strand
GACCACCAGACCGGTGGGTTTGTGTGTGATACGCACTGCTGTGGCATTTTTTTGCACATTCTGTCCGCCTGCACCAGAAGAACGAAAAACATCCACTTCGATATCTGAATCAGGTATTTGGATGTCTACATCTTCCACTTCAGCCATGACAGCCACAGTAATTGTAGAAGTATGGATACGCCCTGAAGATTCGGTGCTCGGTATTCGCTGAACCCGATGGACGCCAGATTCGAATTTGAAGCGCGAATAGGCTCCCTTGCCTTTAACCATGAAGACTACTTCTTTATATCCACCGATGCCAGTTTCGTTTGCCGACATGATCTCAACTGTCCATCGATGTGCTTCAGCATAATGCATATACATTCGTAATAATTCTGCAGCAAAAAGCCCTGCTTCATCTCCTCCAGCACCGGCTCTGATCTCGATGTAAACATTGAGATCATCCCTGGGGTCCTTTGGAACCAGCATGACTTTGATTTGTTTTTCCATATCTTCAATCTGTGGAGTCAGGTTTTCGATTTCAGCTTTCGCCATTTCGACGAATTCTGGTTCACCACTGTTTTCCATTTCTTTAGCCTGATCCATTTTTGCCATTAAATCACGATAAGCGAGGCTAAGCGGATAGATATCGTCAAACTCGGAGCGTTCTTTGGCGAGTTCGGTGATTTTTTGATAATCTTCCACGTTGACTTCCATCAACCTGGTTAATTCTGAATATCTTTCTTGAATTTGAATAATTTTATCGAGCATAGTAACCTGTCATTGAGCTTTGAAGTAATTTATATGCGTGTATTATACCAGCATGATGGTGGGGAGGTAATTGAGTGTGATTGTTGTAATAAAAAAGCTGAACCTTGACGGTTCAGCCTCATATTATAACGATTATTGGATGTTAGTTCAGCAATACTTGTGGAATATTGCCGCCGTTTGCTGCAATTCTCTTTAATACTTCTTTGTGTAGCCAAACATTCATTTCTGCATAATCTCCGCCGATTTTTTCGGCAGGACAGCCAAGTTCAACAGCCAGTTCTTTGCGGGAAGTCAAACTGCTATCGAGGTCCAGCAATTTCAGCAGATCAACAATAGAAACTTTCCAGTCTAATTTTTGAGGATTTGCCTTGGCAAGAGCCTCCAGTTTGCTGACAACATCTACTTCGGGGATGGCCGCGATTGTCTGTTTGGGCATGGACCCAGGTGCAATTGACGCATTCGGTTTTATGGCATTTGGATTGGGTCTTGAATCCATATGGGTGGTCTGGCCTGGTTTAGCTGGTGCTGGTCTTGGTGGAACAATAGTGGGTGTGACTTCTTTCTTTGCTTCTACTTGTTCTGGTTTCTTAATGCCTAGCTTTTCGAGAATGTTAGCAAATAATCCCATGGTATATCCTTTCTACATCTATAAGTTATCCTACCTGTTTTTTATTATACTGTTTTCATTATTCTAAAAGCAAGAAAAATTGTAAATAATTAATCCAATTCTGATAATATATGTCTTCCAAATACAAAAAGGTATGATGTTAATATTTGTGTTTACGAACATCCAGTTTTAGCATAGAATCTGTTGAATACTTTGTTGTTTGGAGGATACGCATGACATGTCGAGATAAAACCATAATAAAAACTGAACTGGCCCCTGCGGCTATTGGCCCTTATTCTGTGGGTGTAGCAGGAGGACCGTTTGTTTTTACAGCAGGTCAACTTGGAATTGATCCCAAAACAGGCAACCTGGTGGAGGGGGGCGTGGAGGCCGAAACCCGTCAGGCGTTAAAAAACCTGTCTGCCATATTAGAAGCTGCCAATTCCTGCCTGGATAATGTGGTCAAGACCACGGTCTTTCTGAAGGATATCAACGAGTTTGCAAAAATGAACGCGGTTTATGGCGAATTCTTTACTGAAAATCCTCCTGCCAGATCGGCAGTGCAGGTGGCCGCCCTGCCGAAAAACGGCGCGGTTGAAATTGAAGCCATCAGTTTAACCAATAAGAATTAGTATTGCTCCTTCGTCCGCCCCAATTCACTGAAATGTTCTTCAGTGGGTTGGGGCGGATAACTATCTCCACCAGTAGCTATGTCAATGCAATTATCAAGTAAAATACTGTTGAAGGAAAACTCCTGTGCCGTTACCTGAAGTCTCCATTGTGATTCCATGTTTGAATGAAGAAAAGACCATCCTCGGTTTGTTGGAGGCTATTCTTAATCAAACCTACCCATATAACAAACTTGAAGTGATTATTTCGGATGGTCTCTCCACCGATCAAACACGTCAAAAAATCGGAGAATTTAAAGCAGAGCATCCTGATTGTGTGATCCGGGTGTTGGATAATCCTGTCCGCAAAATTCCTGCAGGGTTAAATCAGGCTATCAGAGAAGCACGGGCGCCAATTATCTGTCGTATGGATGCACACGCCATCCCGGCTGCGGACTATGTAAAACGCAGCGTCGATGCTCTCAAAGCAGGGTTGGGCGATAACGTGGGCGGTGTGATTGATGTAAAACCAGGGGCAAATACCTGGATTGCCCGAGCCATTTCGGTGGCCACAGCTCATCCTCTTGGAGTTGGTGATGCAAAATACCGTTGGGCCACCAAAGCCGGCGAAGCGGATACCGTGGCTTTCGGAACATTCACCAAGTCTAAAGTTGAAGAGATTGGCTATTACAACGAAGCTTTGCGGGCAAACGAAGATTACGAATTTAACTCCCGTTTGAGAGCTTCAGGGGGTAAAATCTGGATAGATCCGCAGATCAGGGCAGTTTACTATTCCCGTTCAACACTCAAGACTCTGGCTAAACAATACTTTGCCTATGGATTCTGGAAATTCCGCATGCTACGCCGCAACCCTGAGACTCTGCGCTGGCGTCAAGCTCTTCCTCCGGTTTTTGTACTTGGGGTTTTAATGTTATTATTAATTTCCGCTTTCTTTTCATGGCCAAGGATTCTCTTAATTTTCTGCCTCGGAGTATACTTATTGACCTTGACTGCAGTTTCTGTAAAAGTAGCTCTCAAACGATCGGATTTATCACAGGTTATTGGTATTCCACTAGCCATTATGAGTATGCATTTTTGCTGGGGTGCTGGATTTTGGTGGAGCATATTGAACCCGAACAAAGAAGGAATTTAGATTCGCATGGAGCGTAAACAATCAACCGGAAAACTCAGAATTCGTGGGGGTGAAAGGCAATTCATTTTATTGCTTGGCGACCTTATTATCTCGAGTCTTTCGGTTTTTATATCTTTATATTTTTGGGCTCAAAAAGACTGGCTCGATTTCTCGTGGAGTTTTCTTAACCAACGGGCGCCATTCTGGTTCTATCTGCTGCCTATTATTTGGTCCGTGATGTTGATTGAACTCTACGATACACGTAAAGCGAACCGCCACAGCGACGTCCTACGGGGTGTGGGGACGGCGTTTGGTTTCAGTGTCATCATTTATCTTTTAATCTTTTTCCTTTCACAAACCAATTCGCTTCCAAGACGTGGTGTGGCTGTTTTCCTCGTTTCGGTCACGTTGCTCACCATTATCTGGCGGTTCGTATACATTGCCATTTTCACTGCTCCGGTTTTTAATCGCAGGGTTCTGGTAATTGGCGCAGGTCGGGCAGGTTCCACGATGGTGGGTATGGTTAAGAGAATTAAGCCTCAGCCATTTGAGTTGATCGGCTACATTGATGATGATCCGCAAAAGCAAGGCAGGCTTATAGAAGATGTTCCTGTCATCGGTACTACCAATTCTTTGATTGAGTGTATTGAAAAAGAAAAGATAACGGATATGATTTTTGCCATTTCTGGTGAATTGAACCCGGATCTATTTCGAGCGGTTTTACTTGCTCAAGAAGAGGGCACTGATCTCATTTCAATGCCAACCATTTATGAAGAGGTCTTTGGCAGGGTGCCTATTTTCTTGCTGCAATCTGATTGGATTCTTCGTTCCTTTATTGATCAGGCACAAACCTCGGGTTTATTTGAAATCATCAAACGATTATTAGATATTATTAGCGGCCTTGTTGGATTGATATTCCTCGTGGTTTTATACCCATTTGTAGCCCTTAGCATTTTACTGGATGATGGATTTCCAATTTTTTACAGTCAAATGCGTGTCGGTAAAAATGGAAAACCATATAAGATATATAAATTCCGCACTATGCGTAAGGATGCCGAAAGCGATGGCGTGGCGCGCATGACGACCACAGGTGATCAACGCATCACCCGACTAGGAAAATTCCTGCGCCGCAGCCATGTGGATGAATTGCCCCAGGTGATCAATATTCTTAAAGGTGAAAATAGTTTGATTGGTCCACGGGCCGAACAGATCGAATTGGTGAACCAGTTTCAAGAACAAATCCCTTTTTATCGCGCCAGGTTATACGTCAAACCGGGATTGACGGGTTGGGCGCAAGTGAACCAGCGCTATGCTTCAACGGTTGAAGACACCGCTGTCAAACTGGAATATGATCTTTACTATATCAAACACAGGAACCTGCTTCTGGACATGAATATCGCCATCCGGACAATCGGTGCCGTCCTGGGATTCAGAGGTCTGTAATGAAATCTAAACCAAACATACGTAATCGTTATGTATTAATATTTGACCTGGTACTGATGGTTTTTTCTGTTCTTGGCGCGTATGCATTACGCCTTGAAATGGGGGCGCTGTTCTATTTCTACCTGGAATCTGCTTACTGGATGATCGCTGTTTCGTTGGTACTCAAAACCATTGTATATTACGCCTTTGGTATGTACCGCCGCATGTGGGTTTATGCAAGTATTAAGGAATTGAGATTGATCGTCGGTGCGGTTACTACAGCATCGGTGTTGGTTACAGGTGTGATGATCTTTATTTCGACTTTGAAAGTATTTAACGGCTTTCCAAGATCTGTTTTGATCATTGACTGGCTGCTCTCGATGGTGCTCGTGGGCGGGGTCAGGTTCATGTTACGGTTTATGGCTGAAAGCATGACTGCTTCCTCTAGTAATGGAAAAAGCCACCAGGCAAAACGTGCACTCATTGTAGGGGCAGGGGACGCCGGCGCGTTGGTTGTACGCGAATTGCAGAAAAATACAGAACTTAACTTAAACCCGGTTGGCTTCCTGGACGACAATCCTGGAAAACAACGCCAGCAGATCCACGGCATTCCAGTCATTGGTAATGTCACTGACATGGGCAAAGTACTTGAGCAAAAGCGAATTGATGAGGTGATCATTGCCATCCCAAGTGCGGGTGGCAAGACCATCCGCATGGTGGCAGATATCTGCCGCTTGAAGGGCATTCCATTTCGCACCATGCCCGGGATTTATGAATTAATTGGTGGCAAAGTAAACATCAGCCGCTTGCGTGAAGTGGATATTACCGACTTGCTGAGGCGGCAGCCATCTCACATGAAAGAAGAGCTGGTAGGCTTCACTCTAAGCGGCAAGACTGTGGTTGTCACCGGGGCGGGTGGCTCAATCGGACGCGAACTGTGCCGGCAAATCTCCCGCTGGAATCCATCCGGCCTGATCTTGCTCGGTCATGGCGAAAACAGTATATTTGAAACGCTCCTTGAAATCCAGGAACTTCATCCATCCTTGCCGATATTTCCGGTGATCGTGGATGTCAGAGACGGTGATCGGTTGGACAATGTTTTCTCAAAACATAAACCCGATGTGGTCTTTCATGCCGCTGCACACAAACATGTGCCCTTGATGGAAATGAACATTGATGAGGCGGTAGATAACAACGTCCGTGGAACCCGCAATGTGGTCAATGCCTGTGTGAAAAATGACGTTAACCACCTGGTCATGATCTCTACTGACAAAGCTATAAAACCGGTTAACATCATGGGGGCGACAAAACGCTTCTCTGAAATGATCGTATTGGATGCCGCCAAACGCACCGGCAACGCTTACAGTGTGGTGCGCTTCGGCAATGTCTTGGGCAGCCGGGGTAGTGTGGTACCGCTTTTCAAACACCAGATTGCACGCGGCGGACCGGTAACCATTACCCATCCTGATATGAAACGTTACTTCATGACCATCCCTGAAGCGGTTTATCTTGTGCTGCAGGCAGCCGGGATGAGTAAGGGTGGTGAGATGTATGTATTGAACATGGGGCAGCAGGTTAAAATTTTGGATCTGGCAGAAGACTTGATCCGACTTTCAGGTTTGGAACCAGGCAAAGATATAGAAATTGCGTTTACCGGCATCAGGCCGGGAGAGAAGTTAAGTGAGGATTTGTGGGAAGAGGGTAACAGGTTTATGCCCACACAACACCCTGATATTTATCAATACGATGATCCCAATAATCTCATGGGTGAAATCCTTGGCGAACGCATTGATCAATTGTTGGCACTTGCTGACCAAGGTGATGCTGTAGAAATTGTCAAATTCACTGACGCCAACATTCCAGGTTCGGAATTGGCAGCCACTCCGCCGCCTGATCTTATTTCCATCGACTGATTATGAAAGCAACCTTAAAAGAGTGGAATGAATTTGTTGCCAATCATCCCAATGCGCACATCTTGCAATCAGGTGCCTGGGGTGAATTGAAATCTTCGTTTGGCTGGAAAGCTGTCCGCATAATAAACGAAGAATGCGGTGCCCAGGTCTTGTTTCGCAAGCTGCCTGGTGGGTTTACGGTAGGATACATCCCCAAAGGACCCATTGGGCAAGGTTGCGGCCTTTTCACAGAGTTGGATGAAGTTTGCCGTGAAAATCGGGCTATCTTCCTCAAAGTGGAACCTGATATTTGGGAACCAGAGCAGGCACTTTCAATTGTTGAGCAGCCAGGTTGGGTAAAAACCAAGTCGGTTCAACCACAGCGGACAGTGGTGATCTCGATAAATGGCACAGAAGAAGAAATCCTTGACCGCATGAAACAAAAAACGCGCTATAACATTCACCTGGCAGAAAAAAAAGGGATTAAAGTCAGGGTTACGGATGATATTCAGGTTTATCACCAAATGAGTGAAGTCACCGGCAAACGCGATGGTTTCGGAGTTCACTCTCTGGAATACTACAAGAAAGCGCTTGAACTTTTTAAACCTGCCGGCCACGCCGACTTATTAATCGCCTATTACGAAGACCGACCTGTTGCAGGGCTGATTGTTTTTGCTTTAGGTGATATGGCCTGGTATATGTACGGCGCTTCAAGCGATGAAGAACGCAATCGCATGCCCACTTATTTACTTCAATGGGAAGCCATGAAATGGGCCAGAAAGATGAATTGCAAATTTTATGATCTCTGGGGCATCCCGGATGTTGATGAAGAAGTGTTGGAAGAAGAGTTTTCAAAAAAGCACAGCCACGATGGTTTGTGGGGTGTGTATCGTTTCAAACGCGGATTTGGCGGCAAAGTGTTCCGCAGCGTGGGCGCCTGGGACCGCACTTACTATCCAGGGATCTACAAGATTTATCGTCAGATTATGAAATTGCGCGGCGGGGAAGAAGCAGGATGAATCATTATTGCCTGATGTGCGGCACAAAACTTGAAACGAAGAAGATTGAGGATAGAGATCGAGAAGTCTGTCCCAGTTGTGGATGGATTCACTACAAACAATATAAAGTGAGCGCTGGTGTGCGCATAGAAAAAGATGGCTGCTTGTTATTAGTCCAACGTGGGATTGAACCCTGGAAAGATAAGTGGTACATGCCTGCTGGCTTTTTGGAAATTAACGAAGAACCAGAACAAGCAGCAGTTCGTGAAGCCTTTGAAGAAACGGGATTGCGTGTTAAAACTCTCAGTCTGGCAGGGGTTTACACTTACAACGATGATCCGCGCGGCAATGGGATATTATTTTTGTACGAAGCCGAAATTGTTGGCGGCAAAATGCAAGTAAGCGATGAAACCGTACAAATAGCTTTCTTGTCTCCGAGAGAAATCGACGGATTAGAATTTACTGGAAAATGTGGTAAACATCAAATTAGTGATTGGTTGAAGACCAAAGGTATTTTGATGGACGACAATCATGACTGAACAAAACTGGAATGAAACCGTCGTTGGCTTGCCCAACAGCCATGTGCTGCAAACTTCGGAGTGGGCTGAGGTAAAGAGCGAAGTGGGGTGGCATTCATATCCCTTTACTTGGAAAAATGAAAGTGGTGATGTTGCCGCGGCAGCCAATATTTTGGTGCGTTCACTGCGCCCATTGGGGTTCGGCCCAAAAATGTCGATCGGTTATATTCCTCGCGGACCGATGTTGGATTGGAAGGACAAAGACTTGAGGCAGAGGGTGTTCTCCGGGATTGAACAGTTTGCCCGTGAAAAAGGATTGATATTTTTGAAAATGGATCCGGATGTGGAATTGGGCAGGGGCATCCCGGGGGATGAAAAAGCCGAAGAATTTCTGCTTGGCAAGGTCTTCACTGAAGAATTAACCAGACGAAAATGGAAATACTCTGTTGAACAAATTCAGTTTAGGAATACCGCCATTCTTGACCTGAGCGGCACGGAAGAAGATTGGCTCAAACTCATGAAGCAGAAGGCGCGTTACAACCTGCGTCTCGCCCAGCGCAGCGGAGTCACCATCCGCACCGCAACTGACCAAGAACTACCCGCACTCTATCATTTGTATGCCCAAACTGCTTCCCGGGATCATTTCATCATCCGTGAAGAAGCCTATTACCTGGGCGTCTGGCAACGTTTTATCAACGCCGGCATGGCCGAGGCTTTGATCGCTGAGGTTGAAGGGCAGTTGGTTGCAGGAGTGATGCTTTTTAATTTTGGCAAGCGTGCCTGGTACTTGTACGGCATGTCTAGCCCACTGCATCGCGAAAAAATGCCCAACAATCTGCTCCAATGGGAAGCAATGCGTTTGGCCAAAAGCAAGGGATGCGAGACATACGATTTATGGGGCGCGCCCGATGTGTTTGACGAATCCGACCCAATGTTTGGTGTCTTCCGCTTCAAAGATGGCCTCGGGGCAACTGTGGTGCGCACTGCCGGAGCGTGGGACTATCCGGTTAAACCGGTTCTTTATTTTATCTATCATCAGGTGCTTCCGCGGTTTCTTGATTTCACCCGTTTGCTTCGTCGTGGCAAGCTGCAGCAGGAAGTTCGTTGAGTGTAGTATGATTAGCGCTGGCGAAGCCTATAGGATGATATGGAAATCCGATCATGAACATCGATATTGATACAACATTCAAGGTGATTCTGGTCTTGTTGGGTATTGGCGTGATTACAAGTTTGATCATGGCCTTCAAGTCACTCAGTGCTGCCAGACATCTAAAGTTTTACCGCAAACGTCAGGATTTAATCGAGTACGGTTGGCGTTTGATCTTCTTTGCTTTTCTAATGGTGGGCATCGGATTCGTGTTCTATCGTTTTGGTGAACCCGTGGCTTACCATTATTTTCCGCCTTCACCGACCATTACCCGCACACCCACGATTACCACCACGCCGACCATTACCCTGACACTGCATAATTCACTCACGCCATCCATCACGCCAACCCTGGAGCATACTTATACGCCTTCACTGCCAACCGAAGTGATGGCCACCATTCTTACCCCCGTTGGAGAAGATGGCGCAGCGATTTTCAGCCCCATCCAATTTTCGACTGAAGTGGATAAAGACGGTCTGGTGATCAATACCACTGATACGTTTAATCTGCCTATCACCCAACTCTATGCCGGCTATACCTTTGACAGAATGACCGCAGGAGTGCATTGGACGGCTGTCTGGCTCTATGAAGGCAAGTATTTATGCGCCGAGACACAGATCTGGAAGTTTTCGACCGGCGGGGCAGGCTATTCGGATTGGTGTAATCAGAAAATCACCCCTGATATGTGGCAGCCCGGTGACTACGAAGTACAGATATTCGTCGGTCAAACCTGGAAGACCTCCGGCAGGTTCACTATTTTCGGCAGTGAACCCACGCTAGACCCGTCTGTCTCAGTGACCGCCACCCTGGATGTACCTCAGGTGACACTGACACCGAGTTTGACGCCCAAGCCATAAATAATATTCAATGTGGTCTATAATTAATTTATATCTTGTGATTTAGTCCAATAAATCTAGCATTTTTCGGTATTACCTGCCATTGGTAG
>PNNU01000084.1 GCA_013824385.1 Anaerolinea sp. | reverse complement strand
GGACAGGCCTGATGCATGCGGGGTTGGGGATGAAAGCCTTGTGAATAGGCTAATTTGATTTGTGCGCGGCGGAAGGTGCGTTCCCAGACCTTGTGCAGGTCGAGGTTGCCTATATATTGCAGATCTTCGCCTTTGAAGTAGTGAATACGAATGCGCTGCATTATTCGGCCTCCGGACAATACCATTTGATGCTGCTGTTCTCTTTGCGGATATCGTGGAAGGCAGGGATAATTCCGCAGGCCAGGCATTGGTCGCGACAATCTTCAGTGGTTTCACCATTGAGCGCTTTTTTGTATTCGCGCTCCAAATATTTGCGGGAGATGCCGGTGCTGATATGGTCCCAGGGCAGTACTTCGGATATTTCACGCTCACGGGAAGTGTAAACAGCAGGAGGCAAACCGGCGTTTTCGAGTGCGTCGATCCATAGATTGTAGTTGAATTGATCCATCCAGGCATCGAATTTGGCGCCGTGCTTCCAGGCATCTTCGATCACGTTCGACAGGCGGCGGTCGCCGCGTGAAAGAGTCGCTTCAAGAATGGTCTCGCGCGGGTTGGACCAGGTCATTTTCATTCCCGGGCTGCGCAGTTGATCTTTGAGCAGGTTTTGTTTGGCTAATACGCTTTCGAGATCATCGAGCTTGGCCCACTGAAAAGGCGTGTGCGACTTGGGCACAAAGGTGTTGACGCCGGTATGCAGCATGGCTTTCTTGCCGATGATCTTGCGGCCTTCCTTGATGACTTGCTTGCACAGGTCGGCGATGGCCTGCACATCTTCCATAGTTTCAGAAGGATGGCCGATCATGAAATAAAGTTTGACAGAAGTCCATCCGCGACTGTAGATCTCGCGAGCGGTTTCAAGCAGCTGCTCGGCTTGGATGGGCTTGTTGATCATGTTGCGCATACGGTCCGTGGCGGCTTCGGGGGCGAGGGTAAACCCGGCCTGACGCACGCCCTTGAGTTTTTCCATAATACTCACTGCGAAAGTTTCAATACGCAGGGAAGGTAATGAAATGACCATGTTGCGACCTTCAAAGCGATCTTTAATGGTGGTAACTAATTCCTCGATATGCGTATAGTCACTTGAAGAAAGAGATAAAAGCGCAATTTCTTCGTAACCGGTATTTTTCATGGATTCTTCGATGGCGTTGACAATCTGTTCCACCGAACGTTCACGCACAGGACGATTGACCATGCCTGCGTGGCAGAATCGGCAGCCGCGTGTGCATCCGCGCATGATCTCGACGGCAATGCGGTTATGTACCACGTCGATGGAGGGGACGATAAAGTGAGTGGGAGGATCGGGCAGGATGCCCACAACGCGTTTGGTAATCTTTTTGGGAAAATTAGGTGAGACCGGTTCAACGGATTGAACGGTACCGTTTTCGTTATAAGTCACGTTATAGAAAGCAGGAACATATACACCAGGGATGGCTTGAAGACGTTCCAACGTTTGTAGGCGAGTAGCTTTATCCGTTTTGGCGTCTCTGACACAATCCAGCACGTCGTGGATGGCTTCTTCACCTTCGCCGATGACAAAGGCATCTATGAAAGCTGACATAGGTTCGGGGTTGAAGGCAGCGTGTCCGCCGGCGATGATGATGGGATGGCTTTCATCCCGGTCCGCGGATCGAATGGGCAATCCGGCAAGATCCAGGGCGTTCAAGACATTGGTGTAAAGTGTCTCGTAAGGTAGCGTGAAACCAATAATATCAAACTCTGCCAACGGTGCACAAGACTCCAACGTGTAAAGAGGCAGGTTGTTATCACGCATGCAGGCTTCCATATCGAGCCAGGGAACGTATGCGCGTTCGCACAGGGTATCCGCGCGTTGGTTGATGGTTTCGTACAGGATGGACACACCCAGGTTGGGTACGCCAATGTCGTAGATATCGGGGAAGACCAGCGCCATACGCAGGCCGATCTCGTCCCAATTTTTGACCACATGGTTAAACTCGCCGCCGAAGTAGCGTCCAGGTTTAACGACGGTGGGGAGGATGGCTTTGAGTTTCTTTTTGATTTCGAATCGATTCAGCACCGGAAAATCTCCTTAAGGTGGATTACGGGTGTGAATTGTAATGGAAAAATCGTGTTATGGGGAAAACCTATCTCTCGCAAAGGCGCGAAGGGCGCAAAGAAAAGCCTTATTTAATTGCATTTTTCAACGGGTCTCGATATGAAATTCTTCGACCTGAACTTCTGGGAAGTGGGTTTCAACAAAATCGACTACTTTGTTGAGCACGCGGGCATTATGGTTTCAAGCCTCATCCCCGGCCCTTCTCCATTGGCATGGAGAAGGGTGCCTTTTATAGAGATTGAAGAGGGTCGTTTGACTAAGAGCATTTTTAGCGATTCTCAATATGAAATTCCTCGACCTTTATCTCGGGGAAGTGGGTTTCGACAAAATCGACCACCTTGTTGAGCACGCGGGCATTATGGTCCGCGTCGGTGGAGAGGAGGGCGCAGCCGAGCCACGCGGACTGCCAGACGTCTTGCAGGCCGATTTCCGCGGCGGAGAGGTTGAATTCCTTGTGCAGGCGTGCGAGGATGGGCGATAGCAGCGAACGCTTCTGTTTCAACGATCCGCAGCCGGGGAGGGATAGTTTGAGAGTGAGAAGAGAGATTGTGTGTTGATCTTTTTCGTGAGAAGAGTGGGTCATTTTAAATTTTTTGGTAATTTATAGTTCCAATAATTCCTAGATATCGAAAAATGATGAATATCGTTAATCTTAAGTTGTACAATATACATATTATAAGTGGGAAAAATTACCAGTAGAACCTAATTCAAATAATTCAATTATCCAAAAGGGAGTTCTCATGGATACAACAACCATCCAAGTATTGGTAAACGATAAATATATTAAAGCTTTATCAAATAGTGAATCAATTCTATCTCAGTTTACAAAAATATTCCCAGGTGCTAATACTGCTCAAACAGATTCAACTTGGCTTGATAAGTGGTTTGTTTCAAGGGCTCAATATTTTCATAAAAACCCAGATGAACAACCATTAAAAAAAATTGATCCACCAGAGACACTTATTGAGTCGATATCAACTGAGAAAATCACAAACAGTCCTTTTAAATTACTAGATATTCAGCCAAATTATTTCCGTGGATTTCGATCTCTTGAAAATCCTATTTCTCTTGCTGATGGTTTAGTTGTCATTGATGGACCAAATAGTTCAGGAAAAACAAGTATTGCTGAGTCTTTTGAATGGCTTTTTACGGGGCAATTAATACGGAGAAATCTTCAAGGTTTAGGCGCACCAAAAGAATTGGAAAACTGTATTGGCAATCAACTTAGACCAGAAACAGAAGCAACTTGGGTTGAGGCAAGTATACAACTTACCTCAGGAAAGAAAATTTGTATAAGACGGGAATTAATTACTGACTATGGAATTACTTCCACTTCTTTACCTTCTTCAAAGTTAATTGTAGATGGTGTGGTTTTATCAAAAGAAGGGGAATATAAGTTTCTTGAAACGTTAGGATTGAATATACCACCAATATTAATGCAACACACACTGCGATTATTTGTTCAAAGCTCTCCTTCCCAAAGACGTGATTATTTTGAAAAACTTTTACAGCTTGATGAAATCACTTATTTAGTTGAAAAAGCAGTGGTAGGTGATGCTAGACTTTATGAATTTAAAAGTTCTGGAAGTGGTGTTGCATTAGCTAAATGGAATTCCTTAAAATCAGGATGCCAAGTTAAATCTTCTAAGATCCTAATGAGTAGAATTGAGCAATCCCCACAAGAAATTGAGGGTGCCATTCTGTCTGTTGGTAGAGAGGAATTAGGAACTCTAATAATAGATGCAGATAACATAAATAATGCCTTAAAGATTGTTAAATCAAAACAACAAGAAAAAAGACAAGAAGTATTTCCAATTTTAGGAATGCTTCGTCCTACAAGAATTATTGATGATCAACTCCAACAATTTTTATCTATTGATAATATAAAAATAATTCGAGATCAATTACGAGATTCTTTGATTGTACTTGATGAAACTAGACGAGCTGCACGTGATATTTCCGACGCAAATATTATTATCGCCAATGCACTTTCACAACTTGAAAAAATTGATCCAAATATAAGTTTAGAATCATCCCAAAATTGTCCTTTTTGTGAATTTGAACCAATTCAGACTCTTACCATTGATCGAATAAATAAAATCAAGTCATGGTCTCCGGCAAAAGAAGCTATATCTAAACAAGAATTAAGTGTAATAAAAAACTCCTCTTTGATTAATGATTTTGCCACAAATTTAATCTCAATAATAAACGCTTTAATACCTGAGGGACCTACAAATACTCAATGGAATGATGCAATTAAGGTTTCATCGGATGTCATTGCTGATACAGCAACAAAGTTATTAATTCAATCAAATAAAACACATTTACACTTTGCTCCAATTCTAGAGAGTTTAAATAAAATTAAATCAAATGCCTCAACTAATCAAGTTATTGAAGTAAATTACGATGTAATATCCCAGAATTTGGAATTTGTTATCAATGAAATTCCAAATATTTTGGAATTAGCTACTGATTACAAAAAATTATTTTTATTACTTGATAATGCAATTGGAGCGATTTCAAAAGAAGATCCTAATTATCTTCTTCGTGACTTATGGCAAAATGTTGCAGTCGATCAAGTGAATATTATTGCTGATCTTAATTGGGAAATCTCAAAAAAGAAGGCGCAGATTGAATTAGAGGGAATTAGGAATGGATTAATTCTTGCTCGTCAAACTATACTAGGTGCTCGTCGAACCCAGTTTAGTGATGATATGAACAAGGTTTGGAAAAAACTTAGGGAAGATAAATATTCAGCTTTTAGTCAACTTTTTATTCCAGAGCCAAGAGGTCGAGGATTTCCAATTGAGATAGAAGTAAAGGCTATTTTAGATGACGGTATAAAACAAGTAGAAGTTGACGCATTGCGTGTTTTCAGTGAATCACAGGTTCATGTATTAGGTATTGCCGCTTTTCTAACTCGATCAAATCTCCTGGGTCACCAATGCTTAATCTTTGATGACCCAGTTCAGTCAATGGATGAAGACCATTTTCTTTCCTTTTCATCTGGCTTACTACGATATCTCTTAGAACAAGGATATCAAATAATTATTCTTACTCATAATGATTTGTTTTCTAGGGATGTTAGTCATGAATTTGCGAATACAGAAAAATATACTACTCTCGCCATAAGACATTCTAGGAAAAAGGGTTGTTGTATCGAAGAGGGGAATAGAAGAGCATCCGAAAGATTAAAAAAAGCTCAAGATAGGGCTGAAGAAGGAAAATTTGATGATGCTTGGAAAATAATAAGATTAGCTATTGAAAGAATTTATCTTTGCGTAATGATAAAGAATAATTCAACTACCTTTAACCCAAGATCTTGGAGTGATCAAACAGCGGAGTATATGTGGCAAGTCGGTGTTGGAGAATTAATTTGCAAAAGAATTCCAGAAGCAGAAAAAAGATTTCATGACATATTGCAAATGACAGTAGCCGGGGCACATGATAAATCTGCCAGAGGACTAACCGATATAACTGGATCGATAAGATTTCTTTTAGAAGCTATGGAAACTCTAAAAATTGGAGCCGCGTAATAAAGGATAAAGAAATTATTAAATAATAGAGAAAAATATTAAATTTGTTTCTTTTTATTGTAGATAATCAGATTTTAAAATGATTATTCAACTTAATAAATCTTTTTTATTGTTATAAGGGTAATACATGAATTATTACAATGATAATTATAGTGATGCCTTAAAAACTCTTAATTTCCTGGTTGACTACAGCCATATTCCCAATCTGGACTATTCGCCAGAGAAGTTTGATTTGCAGCGGATGCGAGACCTGCTGGGGTTAATGGGTGAACCTCAATCTTCTTTTCCGATTGTCCACATTACGGGGACGAAGGGCAAGGGGTCCACGGCGGCGATGATAGCAGAGGTGCTGCAGGCTGCCGGATACCGGGTGGGGTTGTTCACATCGCCGTTTCTGTTTGATTTCTGCGAACAAATTCAGGTCAATCGGGAATCCATTTCACATGATGAATTAACTCGTCAGGTGGAGGCGCTCAAACCTTTGCTTGAAAAAGTTTCCAATATCACCACCTTTGAAGCCACCACAGCAATTGCCTTTCAGTATTTCAAAGATCAACGAGTGGATATTGCCATCGTGGAAGCCGGGTTGGGTGGACGTACGGATGCTACCAATGTGGTGGATCCGCTGCTTTCGGTGATCACCTCCATCTCTTATGACCATGTGGGTGTGCTGGGCAGCACCATTGAGTCCATTGCGGCGCACAAAGCCGGTATTATCAAGACAGGCAAGCCGGTGGTGGTTGCAAAGCAAGTCTTCCCTGATGCACTGAAAACCATCCTTGATACAGCCAAAAGCTCAGGATCAGAGGCACTGAAAGTAGAGAGAGAAATCACCAGTATGGCGGTCAGCCATTTGCTGGATGGGCAGCAGTTTTTTATTCAATTCCTAGGCACTCAAAAAAGCAATTGGGATGGGGAATATGCACTTTCTCTGCTGGGAACACATCAGATCGAGAATGCTTCCACGGCGCTTGTGGCATTATCAAAGCTAAATCAACTCGGGTTTGACATCACAAAACAACATTTGACTGATGGTTTGAGTTCCGTTCGCTGGCCTTGCCGGTTTGAAGTGGTCAGCCGCGATCCGTTGATAGTGCTCGACAGTGCCCACAACATAGACAGTGCCGATAAGCTCAAACAAGCTATCACTGATTATCTTGCCGGATACAAGATCATCCTCATTTTTGGAGCATCATTAGATAAAGATATTGACGGCATGTTCAAGGTGCTGCTACCGGGAGTTGATAAAGTGATTTTCTCAAAAAGTAACCATCCACGGGCCGCAGAACCTGCGATGCTGGTAAAATTAGTGAGAGACAACCCGGTGTCGTGCGAAGTAGCAAAAAACATCACCGAAGCCATTCTAATCGCAAAAAGACAAGCCGATAAGCATACGGCCGTGGTAGTGGCAGGCAGCATATTCATGGCTGCGGCCGCCAGGGAAGTCATTATATTGAATTAAGGCAGGGATTGTAAATGAAAGACGATTGGAAAAAAAGACTGGATAACCCCGAAGAATTTACCGCTGCGCTCTATCAACGCACGGATGAACTTTATCAGGTCACTGACGCCACGCCGGATGAAAGCGGCATGATTTTATGCCCGGCATTGGTCATGCGGGATATTGTCGTTTTTCCGCGCATGGTATCACCGATCTTTGTTTCGCCGGGGCAAAACCTGGACGCCATAAATTACGTGCAAAAGAACGGCGGCACGATGGTGGCGTTGATGCTGAAAGACAGCGAGATTGAGAAACCTGCGAGCGGAGACTATCTTGAAGTTGGTGTTGAAGTGGCCGTTGGCCGCTTGTTGACGTTGCAAGACGGCAACGCATCCGCGCTGGTGCAAGGCCGTCGACGCCTCAAAATAGTTGAGATCATTGAAAATGAAGCATTCCTGTGGGTCAAAGGGTTTGTTGTCAACGATAATCCGATCTCAGACAGGCAAATCGAAGCGCTGATGCGCACGTCACGTGATCTCTTTGAGAAGTGCGTCAATCTTGACCGCAGCCTCCCAGATGAAGCTCATTTATTCTCCATAAATATCTCGGAGCCAGGCTGGCTGGCCGATATGATCGCCACAGCCATTTCTCTGCCTTTTGAAGAACGATTGGAACTGCTGACCATTCTTGAACCGAAAGAACGACTTAAAAAAGTCAACTGGCTGTTGGCACAGGAACTGGATGTACTTCAACTTGAAGACGAGATTCAGAATCGTGTGCAAAGTGAAGTGGATCGTTCTCAGCGTGAGTTCTACTTGCGCGAACAGCTCAAAGCCATCCAAAATGAATTGGGTGAAGGGGATGTTTGGACGCGAGAGATCACTGAACTCCGGTCAAAGATTGAACTCAAGAAAATGCCGGATGAAGCTAAAGCCACGGCTGAAAAAGAAATCGAACGCATGACGCAAATGGCGGCCATGTCGCCTGAAGTGGGTATCATCCGCACTTATTTGGATTGGATCATTGATCTGCCGTGGAACGAAACCACCGATGACAATCTTGATGTTCGCCATGCCGCAACGGTTTTGGATGACAACCATTACGGCTTGGGCAAAGCTAAAGATCGTATTCTTGAATACATCGCGGTAAAGAGTCTCAAACCAAAGAAAGAACGACAGCCAATCTTATGCTTCACCGGCCCTCCAGGGACTGGCAAGACTTCACTAGGTCAATCCATCGCCACGGCATTGGGACGCAAGTTTGTGCGCCTTTCGCTTGGCGGCGTACGAGACGAAGCAGAAATCCGCGGACACCGGCGAACATACATCGGCGCCATGCCGGGACGCATTTTACAGACCATGAAACGAGCTGGTTCAAGCAATCCACTCTTCATGTTGGACGAAATTGACAAACTCGGTTCAGATTTCCGAGGTGATCCCTCTTCGGCGCTGTTGGAAGTACTTGATCCTGAACAGAATTATTCTTTTTCAGATCATTATTTGGAGCTGCCCTTTGACCTTTCCAAGGTCATGTTTATCACTACTGCCAATAGTTTGGGGGCGATTCCGCCCGCGCTGCTCGATAGAATGGAAATTCTCGAATTTCCGGGATACATTGAAGAAGAAAAACTTGAAATTGCGCGACGTTTCCTGATCCCAAGGCAGCTTGAAGAAAGCGGTCTGGATAACGAGGAAATGGTTTTTGAAGACAGCGCTATCAAAAAAGTCATTCGCGAATATACCTACGAAGCCGGTGTACGTAATCTCGAGCGCGAACTCGGACGCATCTGCCGCAAGGAAGCACGCCTTAAATCTGAAAAGAAACGTGTCATCAAGAATTTGTCCACGACTGTGGTTGAGAAATTCCTCGGCCCGCCTCAGTTCTTTATGACAGAAGGCGAACGGCAGGATGAAAGCGGTGTGGCCACTGCTCTGGCATGGACTGAAAACGGCGGCGAAATCATGCCGGTTGAGGTTTTGATCCTTGAGGGTAAGGGCAACATGCAGGTCACCGGTCAAATTGGCGATATTATGCAGGAATCTGCACAGGCAGCGTTATCTTATCTAAAATCTCGTTCTGCAGAATTTGAAATCGACCCTGAAATATATGAAAGTTTGGATGTTCACATCCATATTCCTGAAGGTGCTATCCCCAAAGATGGGCCATCTGCGGGTATTACACTGGCGACAGCACTGGTTTCCGCTTTTTCGGAGCACAAGGTGCGAAAAGAAGTATGTATGACGGGAGAAATTACATTGCGTGGAAATATCCTCCCGATTGGAGGTGTGCGCGAAAAGATTTTAGCTGCCCACAGAGCGGGTATGAAGACTGTATTACTGCCTGAAAAGAATAAGAAAGATCTGATTGAAGTGCCCAAGAAAGTTCTGGAAGATTTGAATATCATTTTCGTCAGGCATATGGACGATGTTTTGCCTGTGGCGATGCATCCCGAGCAAACGCTTGAAAATCGTACGCTCAAGAAAATCAGGGAGTTAATTGCCAAGGACCGCGAGGAAGAGCGTAAGGAAGACGAAAAGAAAAAGTAGAAATGGTTTACCCGTAGAATTTAGTGAGTTTTACGGGGAATTTTCTAAATTTTTTCTAGGTCAAGAATCCGATTTCTAAAAAGAAATCGGATTCTGTTTAAATTAAAAAGTCCCCCGCGGTTTTTAAAACCGCGGGGGACTGCTTCTACATTATTCTGGTTTTTGTGACGCTGGTCGGCGTTTTTCCGTTTGAAGGGCAAGAATGCCGTTCTTGACCTGATTAAGGCTTTTTTCGAGCTCAATCTGCAGCGCAGCAAGTGTCTGAACGACATATTCATCCGTGTCGCGGCGAGTTTGTTCACTTTCAAGCCTGGCTTGATTGACTATCTGCTCAGCACGCACCTGGGCTGCAAGAGTGGTGGGATCTTTCTCCACCAATTTTTCACTCTTTTCGCGCGCGAGGGCAATCGTACGATTAGCTTCTTCCTGAGCTTGCGCAAGCACACGA
>PNNU01000083.1 GCA_013824385.1 Anaerolinea sp. | reverse complement strand
TATTATTACTTCGGCTATGTGATTGTCTCGATGTTGATTCGTGTGACGGGGGTCGCCTCTTCAATCGGATTCAATCTCAGTTCAGCATTGTGGTTTGCACTGACCGCATTGGCCTCTTATGGAATCGTATTTGATCTTATCGCCACCTGGAAGCGTTCGGAAGGAATTGAACATAAGCAGCGCCTTGCAACCGCACGATTGGGCGCATTCTTTGCACCTTTATTTGTTTTGCTCATTAGTTGCTTTGAAGGTATGCTCGAATTCTTATATTCCAACCAGGTTTTCTGGAAAGCCGATGCCTCGGGTACTTTGACCTCGAAATTTTGGACCTGGCTTTCAATAAACGAGTTGAATGCAGCACCCACCATGCCTGTTTCATTTTGGCCAAACCGCCCGGCAGGTTGGTTGTGGTGGCGCGGATCGCGTGTGCTTGAAGACTTGAACCTGGCTGGCGGAAAAATTGAAATCATTGATGAATTTCCGTTTTTTACATATTTATTATCAGACCTGCATCCTCATTTGCTTGCCATGCCATTTTGTTTATTGGCAATTGGATTGTGCCTGAATCTGTTCCTTGGCGCAAAGAGTTATCTTGTGGCCAATGAATCCATTTTCAAGTGGTTTAAACGCTGGGATTTCTGGTTCAGCGCCTTGATCCTTGGCAGCCTTGCTTTCATCAATACCTGGGATTTTCCGATCTACGTTGGATTATTCTGCCTGGTTATTACTTACATGCAAATCAAAGAATCGGGCTGGAAAAGTGAACGCATTTGGGATTTTATCAAGTCCGGTTTATTGATAGGAATTACCGGCGTGGTGCTGTTCTTGCCTTTCTATCTCGGGTTCAGTTCTCAGGCAGGCGGTTTGCTGCCGAGCATGGAATTCATGACCAGAGGCATCCATTTCTGGGTATTCTTTGGCGCGCTGCTGATTCCGATTTTCATCTGGCTGGTTTTTCAACTCTGGCAAATCAAAAATGCCAAAGCGATCCTCAAAGGATTGCGATTTGCCTTGATTATGATGATAGGTCTATTTGTAATATCCCTGATGTTCGGGTTATTTATTTTCAATTTGAATGATACCGGTCTACGTTTTGCCTTATCATCGAATGCGGCAATTGCAGCACTCGGACAAAAAATGCAAAACGCCGGTCAAGCGTTTTCAAATCTTCACGGAGGGTCCAATGCTGGACCTGTGCTTTTGGAAGCACTGGTGCGCAGATTAAATTCACCCGGCACCTGGATCACGCTGCTGCTCATGCTGACAGGAACATGGACACTGGTAGGAGAACCCAGGAATAACAAAGCGGTGGGCACTGTTGTTTCACCTGCCTTGGAAGAATCCACTGATCTGGATACAACAAGAGTGAGAGGGTTTGTCGCCTTATTATTGCTCATCGGAATCGCCTTAACTGTCTTTCCTGAATTTTTTTATTTGCGGGACCAATTTGGGAATCGCATGAATACCATCTTCAAGTTCTACTTCCAGGCCTGGATCTTATGGGGAATTGTAGCCTCCTACGCCAGTGTGGAATTATTATCCCGGTTAAAGGGATTAAAGAGCGCGCTGTTTACATTAACATTAGCCATCATCCTGATCGCCGGTTTGGCATATCCGGTGGTGATGTTGGGTAACAGAACCAATAAATTCAAACCGGCTGCTTATACACTTGATGGGAACAACTATTTGGCACAATCAACCCCGGATGATTACGCAGGCTTACAATGGCTCAGTCAACAACCTCTTGGAGTTGTATCTGAAGCAGTAGGAGGCAGTTATTCCCCAGAGGGGCATGCCAGGGTTTCTACAAGGACTGGAATGCCTACGGTTTTAGGTTGGCCAGGACATGAAGGCCAGTGGCGTGGTGGATATACTGAAGTTGGGTCGCGAGAAACGGATATTAGAACTCTTTATACTTCTGATGATTGGATTGTCGTTTCGAGTATCATAAAGATTTATCATATTCGTTATATCTATCTCGGACCACTTGAAGTTTCAACTTACAAGGCAGACGGAGCATTGTTTAAAGCCAATCTGCCGTTGGTTTACCAAAACAACGGCGTAAGCATATTTGAAGTACCAGGCAGCATCGGTGAGGTGGCGCCATGACATTATTTGAAAAGTTGAATCCATATATTAAGCGGTACTTCACACTGCTTATATTGATTGCACTCTTATTGGCGTTATTTTTACGTTTTGTTAAACTTGGCGTGCCTGGTCTGACGGATCATGAAGCCAACATTGCTCTGCAAGCCCTTAATTCTTCTAAAGGGACAGAAAGCATCATCGGCGGTCAACCCGGTTATGTAGGGCTGACTTCTCTACTTTTCACCATATTTGAAAGCAGCAACTTTTTTGCCCGATTCTGGCCTGCTCTTTTTGGGGTAGCCTTGGTGATAGTGCCTGGATTGTTCCGTAAACAGATTGGTGAACTGACAAGCCTCTTGCTAGCTTTCTTGATTGCATTTGAGCCGGGATTGGTGGCGTTGTCCCGGTCCGCGGATGGAACGATGATCACCATCAGTGCATTGCTTTTGGCGATCGGGTTGTTTGAAAATTGCAAAATGATACCAGCCGGCATATTCGTAGGGCTGTCGTTTGTCGGAAGCGAGAATTTCTGGCCGCTGGCACTTGCGCTTGGTCTGGCCTGGTCATTGGTTTATTTTATCGACGCTGATAAAAAGAAATTCTTGAAACTCAATTCGCAAAAAATTGAAAAATCAGGTTGGTGGGGGCTTGGGCTTGCGGCATTAATCACGATCCTGATCGTCAGTTCACAATATCTGCTTCGTCCGAACGGGATCAGCGGTATTGGCTCAGGAATTACCGACTATCTGGCTAAATGGCAACAACAAAGTGATTTGGGACTCGGCGCTTTTTTGTTGGTATTACTGTTGACTCAATTCCCGGCCTTGATCCTTGGCCTTTGGGGTTTGATAAATGGTCTGAAAGATCAATCGACAATATCTCGTTTATTAGGATTGTGGTGGGTCATCGGATTATTGTTGGCAATCATCACTCCATCTCATGATGCACTTGAAATTGCGATGGTTAATCTGCCACTTTACGTTTTAACCGCGATGCAGGTTTCCCGTTTGTTTGAAGGGTTGCTGATCCGTTCAAGCTTTGTTTTGATCGCTGAAACAGTGGTAACCATTAGCCTGCTGCTCTTTTCGACCTTGAATTTTCTCAACATGATCAACTTTCCGCCTGGGGATACGATCACCATGCGAAATCGGTTAATAGGTACCTTTTTGCCGTTGGTGTTATGGATCGCGTTCACAATTCTCTTAACCTGGGGTTGGGATTCCATATCGAGCAAAAGTGGCATCGTCATCGGGTTGGGTCTTCTGCTTGGAGCGCTGCTGGTTGGCTGCGGATGGAAAGCTGCCAGTCTTGGAAGCAGACCAGAAAATGAGCTGTTGGCAAATTCAGGTTATATTGTGGGACAAAATGAACTTTTACAAACTGTAACAGATATATCGCTCTGGAATAACGGCCAAATGAATCGCATTGATATTGAATTGGTAGGTTTGAATTATCCATCAGTTACCTGGGCGTTCAGAAATTTTGATAAAACCACATCTGTCGCGGCTTTTCCTGTGAGCAATTCTCCTTCCATAGTTGTCTCTGGTTTGGATGCAATAATCCAAACTCAAAACCTGTACAGAGGACAGATGATTGGTTGGACCGTTCAACCTGATTATTCACAGGCAAAATGGCAAGATTGGGTCAAATGGTTCTACAATCGCCAAATTCCTCAGAAAAAAACCAGCATCCTGTTATGGGTCCGAAACGATCTATTCAAAGATACCAATACTCAAAACCAAACGCCATAAGGATTGTTTATGTCTCTCATTAATTTAATCGCCATCGATGGACCCGCTGCATCTGGAAAATCCACGCTGGCGGAACTAATCGCTAAGAAACTTGATTATTTCTTTTTTGATACTGGTGTGATGTATCGGGCAGTCACCCTGGCTGCACTGCAATTCGTCAAGGATCTGGATGATGAAAAAAAAGTAACTGATCTTGCCAATCGAATTCAAATTGATGTTCAACCTGCCTCCGAACAGGACGGGCGTGTAATGGATATTTTGGTGGATGGCAATGATGTTACCTGGCAGATCAGAACCCCTGAAGTGGATCATAATGTTTCGAAGGTTTCTGCTTATGCCGGCGTACGGAAAGCCATGACTGAGCAGCAGCGGCGTATAGGTGAACGCGGTAACATGGTGATGGTCGGCAGGGATATCGGTACGGTGGTCTTTCCGGACGCCAAATTCAAGATCTACCTTGAAGCATCCCCGGAAGAGAGAGCCCGGCGGCGGTACGTAGAGGTGCAAAAAAGAGGGGATTCCACTTCATATGAGGAGATACTGTCTTCCATCCGCAAAAGGGACGCCGTGGATTCTTCCCGTGAAGTAGCTCCTCTGAAACCGTCAGATGACGCCTATGTGATCGATTCTGATGGTAAAACCATCGATATTGTATTGGAAGAAGCCTTAAAAATTATTAGAAATCCTGTCTCATAATTCTAAAAATGTTGCATAATTAGAATAAGCATTTGACGTGCAGAACAGTTCGTACTATGGTTATTTGAGTATTCTGGAGTGTTTATGTGCGATACCATTGTTGCTCTCGGTAATTCAACAACAGATGGCAAGATATTTTTTGCCAAGAACTCGGATCGTGAGCCGAATGAAGCTCATGACCTGGTAATCATTCCGCACTGCCAACACCAGGCAGGGGAAAGAGTTAAATGCACCTACATTGAGATTCCTCAAGTGGATGAGACCTTTCAGGTTCTGCTTGCGAAACCCTTTTGGATTTGGGGTGCCGAAATGGGCGCCAATGAATTTGGGGTAACCATTGGCAACGAAGCGGTATTTACCCGCGATGCGTATGGCAAGGAACCTGGCCTGATTGGCATGGATTTTTTGCGATTGGCGTTGGAACGATCCAAAACTGCGCATGAAGCATTGATGACAATTATCGAATTGCTTGAAAAGTATGGGCAAAGCGGCAACTGCGGATTTGCTCACAAGATGTATTATCAAAACAGTTTTTTAATTTGCGATCCAGATGAAGCCTGGGTGTTAGAAACTTCAGCCAAAGAATGGGCAGCGGAAAAGGTCAAGGATGTGCGCACCATTTCAAATGCCATCACCATTGATGGCGAATGGGATATGGCTTCAGCCAACCTTGTGCAGCATGCACTTGATAAAGGCTGGTGCAAGGATCGAAAAGAATTCAGTTTCAGCAAATGCTATTCTGAACCGGTTTACACACTTTTTAGCGACGCACACAAGCGTCAAAATTGCACGACCCAACAATTGAAGGCTCAAATGGGTAAGATTACTCCGGCCATGATGATGGAAATTCTCAGGCATCATGATGACAAGGCCGATCCTAATTGGTCCCCGGATAAGGGTATCACCGGTGCAGATGTTTGCATGCATTCTGGGTGGGGACCCATCCGCGGCAGCCAGAGCGCGGGGTCTATGGTTTCTTCACTTGACCGAAGCGACACGGTTCATTGGGTAACAGGTACTTCCGCCCCCTGCACTTCATTGTTCAAACCTGTATGGTTGGATTGTGGTCTGCCAGACCACGGAGAAGCCCCCACAGGCACATACAATGAGAATACACTCTATTGGAGCCACGAGGCCATTCACCGTGCGATATTGAAGGATTACGCCCATCGATTGCCTTTGATCCAACCCGACCAGGTGAGATTTGAAGAGCAAATGTTGGCAGATGTCAATCAGAATCTGGACGTGGCTGTAAATAAGCGAAAAAGTATTTCTGAGAGGTATTTCAAACTATCACAGGAAATTGAATCTTCATGGCTTCAAAAAGTAAACTCACAAGAAAGTAAACACCAGAATCGTTTGCTCTACCGGTCCGCCTGGAAGAAATTCAATGATGAAGCCAAAATGAACCAACCTTGAGGTCTTGATGGTCACCGCAACGCTGCTCAATACTTCCCCTTATATAGACCTGCCTTACCATCTAATAGGATGGCTGGGATGGTTAGGGTTGGCAGCGCTCCTCTTTTGGGGATTGCGGAAGAAGATTCAGGCCATCAGCTCTAAAAAATTCTGGACCGTTTTTGGTATATTACTCGCTTTTTCTGTTTTACTGCCGCTCTTTTTTGGCTTAAAGCTTCCGTGGCAATCTTCTTTACCTCTACCGAATATCACCCGGGAATCTTCTTCTCCAGTAATTATGATATTAAGCGCCATTCCATGGATTTTGGCAGCAGGCATTCTAGGTTTCTGGCCGGCAGTGGTGATGGGGTTTGCCACCGGTCTGGTAACCGCTTTATGGAACACTCATAATCTGTTTACTCCGCTTGAAACAGCATCACTGGCTCTGCTGATCTCGTATACACTGCGACAGAATTACCGTTCCAAGATCTTCCAATGGTTGAGACGGCCAATGGGGGCAGCTGTGGCGATTGCTCTCGTTTCTGTCCCGGTGTATCTGTTAACCACTTTCTTCGGCACCAACGGCACGATGGCTGCTCGTCTGGATTATGCCTTTACCCAATCCTGGGTGATCATGCTGGTCAATGCAGTTCAAATTATTACAGCTGGCTTTATCCTTGATCTGGCGTTGGTGCATAAATCCAAATATTGGATCCAACAAAAGTCTTTTGTTCCATCCCCGTACGAAACTGGCTTGCAGGAGAAAGTTTTCTACATAGCGCTACCCATTATCTTTGTCTTGCTGCTAACGCTGGCGATTGCAGATTGGGTAGTTGCGGGACGGGCTGCTGAAAAGATGTTGGAAGGTCGATTAAAAAGTACAGCAGAAATCGCAGCAGAAAACATACCCTCCTTGATCGATACCGGTCAGGGATTGCTGCTTGATATGGTGGATAGCAGAATTCCGATGGATCTGGCCGATACAGCTCAAACTTTCCTGAAAACCAAGCTGCGGTCCATCCCATTTTTTACGCAATTCTATTTGTTTGATCTTACGGGTACTCCTTTGACTGGGTATCCTGAATCTGACATTAATCAATATGTGCTTACTCCGGAGGAAGTAACTGGAGTAGGTTTAGCTTTAAATGGAGTGCTCATCCAGAGTTACGTGATCGCACCCGGTGAAGGTGAAACCTCAGCCCAAATTGCCTATATTGCCGCCATCCCGGATGAATACGGCATGGCGAAGGGTGTGATCTCGGCTCGTACCAATTTGGGTGTCAACCTGTTCTCTCAACCTGCGTTATTGGCATTGCAAGAGATTCAAAAGGCGGGGGGTGAAGGGGTGATCCTGGATGGACAAAACCGCATCCTTTATCATTCCAATCCAAGTTTGATCTTGACCACTTACCAGGGCAAAGTGCCAGAGACATCAAGTTACTTTGAAGATACAAGCGGAACCGGAACAAGACGCATGGTGTATGCCTCGATCTCAGAAGCCAAGGATTGGAAAATTTTACTGTCGCTGCCTGCCAGTTATACACAAGACTTGTCTTTGCAGATTGCAGTTCCACTGTTGGCAATCTCAATTCTAATATCCATTGGTGCATATATGTTGCTGCGCTTTATGGTCGGGTCTCTCGCAAAATCGCTGGTGCAACTGGCCAACCAGGCAGACGAAATATCCAAAGGCGGACTTGATCAAAAAATCGCCATCAATGGTGTGGATGAAGTGGGACGGTTAAGCGCTGCATTTGAACAGATGCGCACCAGCCTGAAATCCAGGCTTGATGAATTGGATGTGCTGCTCGATGTTTCAAAGGGCGTTGCATCTAATTTTGAGATTGGAAAAACTGCCGCGCATCTACTTAAGGCGTGTCTCTCTTACGGGGCAGATTCAGCCCGGTTGATCCTCAAGAATGGTTACAGTTTCGGGTTTGATGAAGAGAGTATTTCTTATTCCAGCGGGTCAGAAGCGGATGAATACTGCGAATTGGATAAGTTATTGGTGGATCAAATGGGGACTGATAAAGTTCTCGTCATCCCCTCCAAACCGAGAATTAAAAGAATTGGAAGTATCAAGGGATCAATTCCATCTGCGATTGTGGCCATGACACTGGCAGATGAAGCCACAGATTACGGTATGCTTTGGATCGCCTACACAGAACCACATCGTTTTTATGATGAAGAAATCCATTTCTTGAATACAATAGCAGGGCAGGCAGTTTTAGCCATTTCAAATTCATCACTCTTTATGAATGCTGAAGTAGGCAAGAAGCGCCTTGAATCCGTTTTGTCAGCCACACCCGAACCGGTGTTGGTGGTTGGTGAATCCGGCAGGCTGCTGATGGCGAATGAGGCGGCCGAGAATGTAGCCGGTTTGATCGAAACCACAGGTGAAGCTGGTCATTTGATCGGTGAATTAAAATCTTCAGAATTCATCGATTTTCTGAATGGGAACCGAGATAAAGTCAACATGACCGGCGAAATATCCATTGAAGGAAAAATCTTTGAAATCTCGGTCTCTCCAGTTAAAGTGGAAAACGCCATGGTGGGTACAGTTTGTGTACTGCGCGATATCACTGAATTCCGCGACATGGAAAAGATGAAATCCGATTTCGTGGCCACCGTCAGCCATGACTTGCGCGCCCCAATGGGGATCGTGCGCGGTTACGCCACCATGCTGCAAATGGTGGGTGAATTAAATGAGCAGCAAAAAGAATATGCCAACAAGATGGTCAATGATCTGGATGTGATTGACCAAATGGTGGACAAGCTGCTTGACCTGGGCAGAATTGAGTCAGGCAGCGTGCTGCAGGTTGACAAAATCGCCCCCATGGATCTGTTTGACGAGGTGATGAAAGTTCTTCAGCCCTTGGCGACCCAACGTAAAGTGCAGATCATGCGCGAATTGACGATCGCACAGAGTCTTGAGATTGATGCAGACAAGGCTTTGCTGCAGCAAGCGCTTTATAACCTGTTGGATAACGCCATTAAATTCTCTCCACTCAGCGGAAAGATCGCCTTGAGGCTCCAAGTGAACCCTGAGAATGTGGTCTTTGAAATACAGGATCACGGTCCGGGTATCGCACCTCTGGATATCGACAAGATATTTGACAAATTCAACCGTAATGGCAGTAAGGATAACGGTTCGCTTAAAGGTTCGGGTCTTGGATTATCCATTGTGAAATCCATCGCAGAGAGACATCATGGTAAAGTCTGGGCGGTAAGCACCTTAGGAAAGGGAAGTACATTCTTTTTGCAAGTGCCGATCTCTCAAACTGCCAGAACGGAAAAGGAAATTGCCAGTTGATTTTCTGAAAAAAGTGGTATAATTTTTGGTTGCATGATTTTTATAGACTGCACCTACCTTATCTAACCAGCGCAAGAACATTAGTCCGTGCGCTGCTACGCGTTTTAATTGCTCCAGCATTCCCAACAGGAGGCGTTTAGTGGAAACAAAAAGTTTAGTTGCTCTTAGGATTAACCTCGCATCACCGGAGACCATCCGAAGTTGGTCGTATGGAGAGGTCTTGAAACCCGAGACCATCAATTATCGCCGTCTACGCCCTGAAAAGGACGGATTGTTTTGTGAGGCCATTTTTGGCCCCTCCCGTGATTATCAGTGTTACTGCGGTAAATACAAAAACCCACGTTACAAAGGTATTATTTGTGACAAATGCGGTGTTGAAGTAACTCGTGCCTCCGTCCGCCGCGAACGAATGGGACACATTGATCTGGCTACTCCTGTGGCTCACATCTGGTATACACGCCGTATTCCTTCATATCTTGGTTTGCTGTTGGATATTTCCCGCCGCAACCTGGATCGCGTATTGTATTTTGCCCAATATATTGTCACTTTCGTGGATGACGATGCCCGCCAGAAAGCATTGAAACGTCTTGAAGATGAGATCAATGATACTGAACGCGCCCAGGCCAGTTCGATTAACTCCAAGATTTTGGATGTGAAATCGGGCCGTGACAAGAAAGTTGCCGAGTTCCTGCAGAAAAAGGCAGATATTGAGTCAAAAGCAGACGAACTGACCGCCTCACGTCTTGAACCTGTTATTCAAGAAGGTCAGGCTCTCGAAAAAATGCTGACCGAGAAAATGGGTCAGGTATTAAAGAAAAAAGTTGATTTCACAGCTGCTGATGTGACCATAGCGGATATTGGTGATACTGTTAATTCCAAG
>PNNU01000082.1 GCA_013824385.1 Anaerolinea sp. | reverse complement strand
TGGATGAAGACCCTCTTGACAATGACTCGGCGGTTTTCAGATATGCCGAAACTGGATTCAATTCAGTGCTTTATTTAGGTAAGACCAAATTAGTGTCGTCACAGAAAGTTGCTCGAGATTTTTCTCGCAGCCTTGAACTCGTCGATGTCCGCAGGGGGTATGGATCGAGTTTGGCTTCAACTGTAACATTAACTGAGATGATGAGCCTCACTACTCTGGATGAATTTCAGCAAATGGCGGCTGAAAACTGGCAGCGCAGTATGGATCCCAAGCTGGCAGACTGGCTATATTCTCCTATTGGTTTACTATCTGGAAATGAGCCCCGTGTATTGACCTTTTCTGCCAAAGCGGATGGCGTTCACGGGATTGTCGCTGGATCAACTGGCTCCGGTAAATCTGAATTGCTCATGACTATGATCCTTGGGTTGGCTCTTAATTTCGACCCAAATGTACTCAATTTTGTGTTGATCGACTATAAAGGTGGTTCAGCGTTTGATCCATTTAAGAAACTTCCGCATAGTGTTGACATTGTGTCGAATCTCGACCAATCTGCAACAGCACGCGTATTCACCTCCATTATTGCCGAACTTGATCGCCGGCAAAGACTTAATACCTATACGAATTCAAAAGATATTGTTCATTACCGTCGCAAAGGATTAAATCTCGAAGCTGGGCGTCCACCCTATCCACACCTGTTCATTATTATCGACGAATTTGCTGAAATGATCTCAGGTAATGCAGAATATAAGGCACAACTAGAAAGTATTACCCGTCTTGGACGTGCCCTTGGTGTCACTCTGATACTTGCCGCTCAACGACCAGTGGGTGTTACTGACCAAATGCGAGCCAATATCAAATTTCGCATCTGCCTTCGTGTTGAAACACCTGATGACAGTCGTGAAGTTTTACGTCGGTCAGACGCTGCATTCCTTCCTCCAGGTATCCCGGGGCGCGGTTATCTACAAATTGGGAATGAGAATATCGAGTTGATCCAGACTGCATGGTCTGGCGCCGATTATAAAGGTCCACAAGAAGAAAATGTGACGCCAAATGTTATCTGGGTTGATCGCCCTCGAAAATCGTCGGGGCAAAAAAAGGCAGAACCACCAAAATTATGTGATGTCCTTGTCGAAATGATGGATTCCTTGGCTCAGAAAGAATCTCGTCCGCAGTGGCGGCCATGGCCACAGTTTTTACCAAAACAAACAGGTTCGAACATTCTTAGTCTGCAAACCTCACTGGATACTGCATATATAAACGACTCCGACATGGATTTACTAAGGTCAGCAAATTCTGACAAAATCACAGGAATGTCTTTAAATGAAAAATCAGTTATTTTTTGGGATGAGGGTTTCAGTTGGAATGGAGAAAATTGGGGAAAAACAGCGATGCGCCCATTAATTGGTTTGGTGGATAACCCTTATCAAGCCAGTCAAAAGCCTTTGAAAATTGATTTTCCAAACGGTCATGCCGTGGTATTTAGCGCATCAGGGCGTGGAAAAACCACTTTTCTGCAAACGACCATTGCCAGCCTTGCCCTCACCCATTCACCGGATGAACTTCAAATTTACATTTTGGACTTCGGCGGACGTGCGATGTCAATTATGAGTGATCTGCCGCATGTCGGTGCAGTTATTACGGCGGAGGAAGAAGAACGTGTAAAACGAGCGCTGCGTAAAGTCAGCGATATTATTGATCGACGTCAAGTCATCTTCAGTGAAGCAAGAGCCAACAACCTGGATTCCTATAACCTCAGTCATCCTAAAAATATACTGCCGGCAATATTGGTAGTCATTGATAACTTCGCAGAATTTAAAGAATATTATGAAGGATTGATGGACGCATTTATTTCTTTAGTCCGCGAAGCACGTGCTTATGGAGTGCATTTTCTAATATCAGCGGATCTACCCAATTCGCTTTCAGGTAAACTTTACAACTTGATCACAGAACGTTTCACGCTCAAACTGTCTGACCCTTCTGAATACGCCGATATTGTTGGGCGTGGAATCCCGGCAGATTTAAGCAGCGTGCCCGGTCGTGGTTACGTAAGAGTGGGAAACACACCCTTAGAATTTCAAACTGCTTTGGCTTTTACACCAGAAGAGGGAGATCAGGGTGGACTTGCAAAGATGAGTAAGTTCTGTATGAGATCGAAGGAGATTTGGAACAACCAATGGAAGGGAGAAAAACCATCCACGATTGAAACCTTGCCCCTGCGATACTCGCTCGATAATCTGCTCAAACAAACGAAATTGCCAGAAATACGACGAATAAATGCGGTAATGGGGATTGATGATCGTTCTTTGGAGCCAGCGTTGATCGATATTGAGCGCATGGGTCCGCATATGGTGGTGATTGGTCAACCCTTCTCTGGTAAAACAACAGCTTTACGAACAATGATCCTTTCAATTGCCAGCAATTATTCACCTGATGAAGTGATGATGGTGCTAATTGACTACTCTCGTAAACTTTGGAAAGGAAGTGATACTTCACTGCGAGACCTGCCGCATGTTGTTCAATCGATAGAAAATCTCGAACAACTGGATGACTTGCTGGTAAACCTGAAAATAGAGTGTGCAGATTTTGAATCCAATCCCAAGCGTCGGAAGATTATGATCTTTATCGATAATTACGATACATTCACTGACGAATCATATAACAAGAAGATGTCTTTCTTCGAAGAGACTTCTGCGCTAATTCGAAATTATCAAACTTCTGGCATCTTTCTGGTGGTTGCTGGCTCGTCAGGGATTCTCAACTCGTCTGATGACCTCAGAAAGGTATTCACAGCACCTAACTTTGGTCTGGCTCTCAAGAGTGAAGATGCGGTAAGCCGGTTAAATGGAAAATTTCCTCGAAGTCTGGCTGACGTTGAACTACCAATGGGACGCGCATTCATTGTTCGCTCAGGAATCACCAGTATGCTGCAACTTGCAACACCTTATGCTAATGATGAAGACATTGAGGGCTCGCTCGATCAATGGATAAAACGAATCAAAGATCACTATCCCATGAACAATATTCAGTGGTTGGCAGCGACATCAGCCGGCAAAGATGCAAAATCCAAATCAAAGAAGAAGGGTGAGATATCGCCGGATCAACCGGATACACCAAAAGCTCCTGACCTATCCAAGTACAATATGCCAGAATTAAAGAAGAAACTGATTGAAGCTGGATTGCCAGAGAGTATTGTCGATATGCTTTCTAATAGCGATGTCATTGAAAACGCTCGCGAAATGGGTCTTCTTGATAATAAAGAGGCGGAATAGTATGGATGATTATCTTGATGTAAAAATGGATATCTTCGAACATACGGGGCAGCGCGCCAGATTGCGCCGAACGCTTACTATAAACGGGTTGATTGAAGAAATTCTTAAAGAATTTGATGATATTTCGCGAGACTCAATTGAGAAATATGCAATTTATCTCAAAGGAGTGGATCAACCATTAAGCAAGAGAGCAACCATAATAGACCTTGATCTTCAGCCTCAAGACGAATTGGTTTTTGAATATAAACATCATACCCTTCGTGAAAACCTCTTGCCACAGCAATATGCCTATTTATGTGACGATAAATCTGGAACAACTTTTAACATTCAATGGCAACCAGCTGTAATCGGTCGCCCTACAGCCGAAGCAGAACATAATTTGATGTTGGCTGTTGATGTCCAATTTATTCCTGATGGCATGACAATATCCCGCAGACATGCTCAGATCACTTTCTCTGATGATCATTATTACATCGAACCATTAACTGAAAATAATCCAATATTTATTAATGGTAAAGAAATCCCTTATGACACCAGAAAGGAAATAAATAACCAGGATAAAATAACTTTTGGGAAACATAATGTAAATATGACTTTTACAACACAGCAATCAACCAAACCTGTTCCCCATGATTCAAAATCTCGACCCATGCCCCCTGCTACTCCTCAGGTATTACAAACTCAATCCGAATCAAAACCCATTCCACCTCCTCCTGTTCCAGCGCAACCACCAGCGATTCAAAGTGATTTGGTACTGGATATTCCCGCTTTAAGTGAAACCATTGCTTCTCATCTGATTGTTGAACACTCTACAGATAAAGAAAATATCGGTAAACAAATAGATATTGAAGCTTATCCTTTCATCTTGGGCCGAATCCTCCCGATTCTGGCTTCTGAAATTGGCGTTTCAAGACGACATGCAGAAATCAATTTTGATTCCCAAAAAAAATCATTTACGATAACTGACCTGCAGAGTACGAACGGTGTTAGGCTAGAAGGCCATACCTTATTACCCTCAACGCTATATGAGATTAAAGTAGATACACTTATTGGTCTCGGTCCGGATGTCATCTTGAAGTTTGGTGTGTAAATACATTGACTGTTATCCTTATTGGCTATAACTCAGATGAAGTAAAAAAAACAGCGAGTTGAGGATTCAAACATGGATGCAATGATTGGTAGAACTTTAGGAAAATATCAAATAGTAGAACAGTTGGGGGAAGGCGGAATGGCAACTGTTTACAAAGCCTTTGATTCCTCACTCGAACGTTATGTCGCAATAAAAGTCATCCGCATGGCTAACCAGGTTGATCCCTATTTCTTGTCAAGATTTCAACGTGAAGCTAAAGCCCTGGCCCAACTAGATCATCCATATATTCTTAAAGTGTTGGATTATGGTGAAGAAAATGGTATGCCTTATTTGGTGATGCCGTTTATTGCACACGGCACTCTCAAACAATTTACACATTCGCCTTTGCCTTATGATAAAGCAATTAAGATAGTTCTACCAATCGCTGAAGCATTAAGTTATGCTCATAAAAGAAAAATAATCCACCGTGACGTCAAACCAGCTAATGTCTTGTTTGGTGAATCCGGCGAGCCCATTCTATCTGATTTTGGTATTGCGAAAATACTTGATACTGGTGGAGAGCAAACTCAGTTAACCGGTGTTGGTTTGGGGATTGGTACGCCTGCATATATGGCACCCGAACAATGGAACGGGATAGCCGATGAACGTACAGATATTTACTCGCTCGGAATTGTTTTGTACGAATTGCTCACATCGCGTTGTCCATTCCAGGCGGACACTCCTGCTGCTATTCTAATCAAACAGGTTCAGGATCCCCTTCCTCGACCAAGAATATTTGTAACAGATATCCCAGATAATATTGAAGCTGTTATTTTTAAAGCACTAGCAAAAGATCCAACCTTACGATTTCAAACGATGCATGAATTTATTGACGCGATGAATAATGCATTACACGATAAAACTACTGTATTTGTAATCCCACCTTCAACTGCTGATGAGTTAGGGGTAACCCAAGTAGCTTATAGGCCTCCCAAAATCGCCCCTATGCCGATGCCAGTGAATACTAAACCGGCACAAAAACGAAAGTGGATTCCCTTTGCGATAGCAGGAGGTGTGCTCATTACTGTAGGTTGGATCATCATACTTATCTCGAGCGTTTCGAAAAACGGTTTCCTTGGTTTGAACAAAACAACTCAGGACGTTGGAGCTTTTACTCAGGAAACAATTGTAAATAATAACCAAGAGGGTACACAAATTGGACTTGGCGCAACTGGAGCACAATCAGAACCGACACCAACCAACGTCGCCAAAGGAACTTATCAAACTATCACCTCAATCAAAAACCTTCCTGAAGATATCCCTGTTTACATCCCCAACAATGGCGATGTTACTACAACAACTGCAGAAGGAACCTTGATGTTTTCATATTCAACATTCGATGAAAAGAAAGTAGTAGAAGACTTCTTTCTAATGGAGATGAAGAAGCAAAATTGGGAGGTTGTTAGTACATCAGAGATGTCTGCTCAAGAGATGCTTATGTGGGCTTTTCAAAAAGACTCCCGAAGTGTTATGATTTATGTCATGAGCAATCAAGGAGACCGTACCTATATCCAAATTATGGTTCCTGTTCAAGAATAATAATTACTTGAACGGGACGGTTTTATGTTTTGGGATACCTGGAGAAGGAATTACAATCCAATTTGCAAAGACATCTTGCCGCCCTGCCTAATAAATAATCAATTACGAGAAACAACTCCTTGGGGTTTAGCCTGCCGTGCTTTAAATATCCGCGGACACTTGCCAGTGTATTGTGAAAACAGTTTTTCAAAATGGCTCAGGCTTGAATAGCCCAGCGTTTCAGAAACCTCAAGCACAGACATGTTTGTTGTCAGAAAGAGTTGCATAGCCCAATCCATTTTTAGCTTGACTAGGTAAGACCTCACGGTGTCTCCAGTATAACGTTTAAAATTTTGGATAACCACCGGTGCAGAATAGCCAGCAAGTTGATAAACATCATTTGCATTACAGTCCATGTATTCTGGTGTGTGGATCTGTTCGAGAACTTTTCGCAGCCACTGCGGACAACCATCGTGCCTCATGGTGCGTTTTTTATGCATAAGCACAATGCATTGGATCAACATTTCGCTGATCGTCAATTGCAAGGTAGTGTGGTCTATTTCATCATGCTCCAGAAAATGAACCTGTTGCGCCCGGTTCATAAAATAGTTCTTTTCTTCAGAAGTTAACTGTACACACAAGGCGTTTTGACTATCATTGAACATCGCTTCAGATGATATGCCCAGCACTGAGCACGATTGAGCAAAACGACCGGGGATAGCGGATATGTTGATATGAATACATTTTTCATTTCCGATGGGAGAAAACTGATGTACATCATTGGGGCGAATCAGGTAAAGTGTGTTCTCACTCAGAGATTCGCGCACTCCATTTATAATGTGATAAGTGCATCCTGATGTGATGATAAAAAATTCGCAATAGTTATGGCAATGCAGCGAAGTGTAAGCGGCATCCCACCAATGGAATGAAACCTGCATTTCGGACAGGTTTTTATTGGCACGATAATCGACTAAAACAACCGAATCGTTTGCTGTATTTGCAGTCGGCACCATTGCACGCTCCGGCTTATTTTTAACCATTGTAACAGTTACCACGTCCGCATTCAATCAAAATTGGAAAAAATCTTAAAATAATCGCGCATTGTATTAAGTAACCGTTAGACATTGCCATTGCCAGAATGCTACACTCTTTTAAGCGTCATCAGAAATTCCATATTGGGAAGGAGCAAAAAGATGAATATGAAATCCAGATTAGTCTCACGCCCGACAAAACCAATTAATTATGCCATTGGCATGTTCGGTACCTCCATTCCAATCAACATGTTTAAAACATACGCATTTATTTTTTATGTAGACAAACTTTCAATTATTACAACAGAACAATTCGCGCTGATCCTGGCAATCTACACCATCGTGGATGCCATAGACAATCCAATATATGGCTTTTTGTCAGACAGCACACGTTCTCCCTGGGGCAGACGGCGTCCCTGGCTGGTCATTGGCGCACCATTGTTGGCGCTGAGTTTCATCATGTTTTTTAGTGTGCCGGCCGGACTTGCCGAGGGTTCAGTGTTTTGGTATGTATTAATGATGTATATCTTTACCGGAACACTCGATTCACTCATCAATGCCAACTACGGTGCATTATTCCCTGAATTATTCAAAACTGAGAAGGAACGCGCCAAAACGAACGCTTTGCGCCAGGTCTTTCAACTGCTGGCCATGATCATCAGTATTGCGCTCACCCCGATGATCACCAAAGCCATAGGTTACCAAACTACAGCAATTATCTATAGCATCATGGCAGTGGCCGTCATACTTTACATGACCTTCACCAGCCATGAGACTCCCGAAGCGCAGCAACTGCCTAAACCCAATCTATTTAAATCCATATGGGCTATAGCAAAAAACCCTAAATTCTGGTTATACGGCCTTACCAACGCCGCATTCTTCGCGGCGCTTGCAGTATTACAGCAATCAGTATCTTTTTATTCAAAATACGTTCTGCATTCAGAAGGTGCAGCTGCCACCATTATGCTGGCAACCGTTATTGTGGTTGCCATGTTGGCAATCATAGCCTGGGTACAAGTCATTAAAAAACTGCATTTGATGAAGACATGGCGGCTCGCGCTGCTCGTCGTTGCGATAGCACTAATTCCACTATTTTTTACTCAAACTCTGGTTGCCAGCACGCTGGCATTAGTCGTGTTAGGCTTTGGTTACGGCGGTGTTACTGTCACCATGGATATCGTTGCCGCTCGCATTCTGGATGAAGATAAAGCGCGTTATGGGGTTCAGCGCGAAGGTACATTTTCAAGCTTAACCGGGATTCTCAATAAAACCAGCGGCTTGTTTGCAGCCATTGGATTTTTCTTGGTGTCACGTATTTACGGATATCAAAGCGGAGAAGTTCCAGGACCGCAACCAGCGGATGCAGCCCGATTCCTCATCAGTATTTTCCCATTTATCATTATGGTGGTATGCTGCCTTCTATCACTATTGCTGGACTTTAAAGAAAACACACCAACCAGCGAAGTTGCACCTGGAGCAGTACAAGAAGCATAAAAGGACAAGGGAGTGGTTACATGGCTATTATGACATTGGATTTTTATTCCAGGGAACTCAAAATGAGCACTTTACTCACCCTGGTTGTGCCAGATTCCATTCGCATTGGCACCCAGCCGGTATCTCAACGCAAATGTCTCACCCTGCTGCACGGCCTTTCTGATGATGCCACGGCGTGTTTACGCCTTAGCAAGGTTGAACTATACGCAATGGAAACAGGTGCTGTAGTGGTCATGCCAAGCGCAGGGCGCAGCATGTACTGTGATGGCATCAATGGACAAAACTACTTTTCACATATTGCCAACGAAATCCCCGAATATCTTAAACTGGTGTTGGGGCTTTCACGTAAAAAAGAAAACAATTACATTGCGGGTATCTCAATGGGTGGCATGGGCGCCGCTCGTATCGCACTTACTTATCCAGAACGCTTTACCGCAGTTGGATTGTTCTCAGGGCTATTGGATATTAAGATGATGCTGGAATTTGTAACTGAAGAGCAAAAGCAGGAATTTCCGTTTTTGTTGACAGCCTTGGATCATATCGACACCACCCCACTTAACCCAATTAACTTGCTCGACAAGAACAAACAGCAAGGGTTAAAGATAATTGTACGCTGCGGCAAACAAGATAACCTGTTTGCTTTAAGCCAGGCCTTTTATGCCAAGGCTTCAGCGCTGGGTTTGGATGCGACAGGCATATTTGAAGATGGCGGCCATGAATGGCGTTTATGGGATCGGTACATTGAAGACTTCATCATGATGATGGCAAACGACACCCATGAATAATCTGGTCATTAATCACACCATCCCGAAAACTGCGGAGGGAACCTATTACACCATCCCCTTTCAGGTTCCAGATGAAAATTTTGACCGTATAACGGTGTCTTATTGCTATAACCGTTTATCGGGCAAGATAAGCCTCAAATCGAACAGGGTTAATATCGTTGATCTTGGCTTGATGGATGCAGATGATCGTTTTCTGGGTTGGTCGGGTAGTGCGAGAAGCTCTGTATTTGTTGGTCCCTATGCTGCGACCAGCGGCTACCTGATGACTGAGATCAAACCAGGGAAATGGCACATTCTGGTAGGAGCATATAAAATCCCTGAAGACGGTCTGCCGGTGCATTACGAAATCACGTTTAACCCATTGCACCCCCGGTGGCTGGTTGGCGATTTGCACATGCATTCCACGGCTTCTGACGGAAAACACGATATTTTTACACTCGCCAAAATGGCTCTTAAAGAAGGTCTCGATTTTATAGCCGTATCGAACCATAACAACTATAGTGAAAACCTGAATCTGCCGGTGGTCCCCGGGCTCTCAATGATCCCCGCCGTGGAATGGACTCACTACCTTGGACACATGAATTTTTTTGGTGTTCAAGCGCCTTTCGACAACTCTTTCGTCGCCAACAGCGAACAAGAAATGTTGACACTGGTTGCTAAAGCAAAAGAAAAAGGCGCACTGGTATCAGTCAATCACCCGAAAGACAACCTGTGCCCTTACCTCTGGCTAAGTGAGGATTGCTTTGACCTGGTGGAAGTTTGGAACGGCCCTATGCGTAAAGCGAACATGGACGGGATTGCCTGGTGGCACAAAACGCTGCAAGAGGGTCGAAATATCCCCTTGGTCGGCGGCAGCGATTTTCACAAAATCTGGCATATCGTCAGATTCGCACATCCGGTTAACCATGTTTACACCAGTTCGCCAGCGGCTGCTGATATTCTCAAAGCTATTTCACAAGGCCATAACTATCTCTCCGCTTCAGTGAAGGGGGTTCAATTAGATCTCCGCTGCGGTGAAACTATGATGGGTGACTCAGCACCAAAACTCGATGGGCAGACAATATCCGTGAAAGCAAGGCAGCTGCGACCCGGTA
>PNNU01000081.1 GCA_013824385.1 Anaerolinea sp. | reverse complement strand
TAATTAGCGGCTTACTCGTCCTGATCCATCACCTTTCATCAGCTTCTCCACCTCGGTCTTTGAGACCAGGTTAAAATCACCAAATATAGTGTGTTTGAGCGCTGATGCTGCAATGGCGAAATTGAGCGCCTTCTGCGCGTCTTCCGGATAGGTTGTCAGGCCGTAGATAAGCCCTCCCATGAAGCTATCTCCGCTGCCAACCCGGTCCACAATATCAGTGATGTCATAGATCGGACCGGTGATGGTTTTTCCGTCATGCCAGAGGATGGCGCTCCATGTGTTATGAGAAGCCGAAAATGAACTACGTAATGTGATCGCGATAGTTTTCAGATTCGGGAATTTCTTCGATAAGGATTCGCATACAAATTGATATTTGTCTGCGGTGACCTTGCCATGTGTGACATCTGTTTCAGGAGCTTGAATACCAAATACTTTTTCAGCATCTTCTTCATTGCCAATGGCCACATCTGCGTATGCCACCAGTTCTTCCATCACCTCAGAGGCCTTCTTACCCCACTTCCACAGTTTTGCCCGGTAGTTCAAATCACAGGAAATGGTCAATCCCATTTCTTTAGCAGTTTTCACTGCTTCGAGGCAAACCGCAGCGGCGCCCTCCGAAACAGCAGGAGCGATGCCCGTCCAATGGAACCATGCTGCATCCTTGAAGATTTTTTTCCAATCAAACATGCCCGGGGCGACCGTCGCGAACGCGGAATCTGCCCGGTCATAGATAACCTGGCTGCCGCGCATCACCGCTCCGTTCTCCAAGAAGTAGATTCCCAGTCGGTTGCCACCACGCAGTATATGTTGTGTGCCAACGCCGTATTGTCTCAAGTATTGCAGACAGGCTTCTCCCATATCATTCGATGGCAGCCGGGTAACAAATTCTGTCTCCATTCCATAATTCGAAAGTGAGACTGCCACATTGGACTCGCCGCCGCCATAGGTGACATCAAATGATCTCGCCTGGCTGTAGCGCAGTTGGTTGGGTGGTGAGAGTCGAAGCATGATTTCGCCGAGGGTAATTATCTTTTTCATTTTTTCCTCTACAGTCGGTGTATGTGATATCCACCATCCACATCGATGACCTGCCCCGTTGAATACGGCAGGTAGTCTTCTGCGATGGCTACTATGGCTTTGGCGATGTCTTCGGGCAAGCCCCAACGTTTGATCGGCAATAGTCCCTCAGAGATCAGTTTGTCATACTTGTCTTTTACAATTTCGGTCAATGGAGTCTTGATGATGCCAGGTCTGATCTCATACACATTGATACCTTCAGCCGCAAGCCGGTCTGCGAATAGCAAGGTATTCATAGAGACTGCCGCCTTGGAGATGCAATACTCAGCTCTACTCGTACTGCTTGTATAGGCGCTCATTGAGCCAATGTTCACGATCTTTGCCTGTGTCATTTTCTTCTGCGCGATCAATTCGATCATTTTCTTTGATACGATCTGGGTTAAAAAGAAGGGTCCTATGGTGTTCACTGCCAGCACTTCGTTCATGCTCTCTTCGGTTGTCTCAAGCATATCCATCCGCACTCGCGGACCGATGCCAGCGTTGTTCACAAGCAAATCGATCTGCCCATATTTGCTGATGGTTTCATCCAAAAGCCTTTGGCGGTCTTCTGCCACGGTGACGTTTCCGAAGACTATCAGGCCATCAGAACCTTCCTGTCGTACGAGTTCCAGGGTTTCTGCCGGAGGATCTGGGTTTCCCAGGTCATTGATCACGATCGTCCATCCGGCTCGTGCCAGTTGAACCGCAATCCCGCGTCCTATACCTCTTCCAGATCCCGTTATCAGTGCCACTTTCTTTTTTTTATCCATAATTTCCTCACTAAATACAATTATTTTGCAATAGAATTACTAATCCCAATCAAGGAACGTCGGCAGGTGTCCTTTATTTCTCAAAGTACCTACAATTCCATCCGGGAAGAACAATAAAACAAAGATCAAGATAACGCCTGTAACTACAATATTAAGCTCACTCGCGCCAAGTTTCGCTACCACAAACTCGTTGACTGCCAACATGATTGCAGCACCAATTACAGGGCCACTAACTGTGCCCTTGCCGCCCAGAATCGCGTTTAGGACAATACCAGTTCCGATGGCGACAGTCAAAAAAATGGATGGACGCAAATAGGTCAAGGAGTAGCCATAAATAGCTCCGGCCATACCAATGAACAATCCACTCAAACCAAATGCAAGGATCTTATATTTTTGCGTCGGGATACCGGCAACTTCAGATTTCATTTCATCTTGAGATATTGCGCGCAAACCCAATCCAAATTTGGAATGTTTGATGAAGTAAGTCATTAAAATACAGAGAATCATGATCAAGAGCATGTAGTAATAAAATGGGATTTTAGCCACATTACCATCAAGGTCAATCATTGACATGGGTAAACCATTGGTTCCACCGGTCAACTTCCAATTATCAAGTGTCTCAGCAACTAACAGCACTAAGGCAATTGTCGAAATGATAAATGTGCTCCCACGTGTACGAAGAGCGATCAATCCGAAAAGTAAACCTCCCGCCATGGCCATTAGCCCTGCAATGGGAGCGGTTATAAATGGTGAAACTCTCCAGAACACAAAGATCATTCCTGCAAAATATGCACCAAAAGCTGTAAACACATTATGGCCTAGTGATATATAACCAGCGAATCCACCAATGATATTCCAACTGCTGGACCAGATAATGTAGAGAAAACAAAGCGTGAGCATGTACATCCAGTAATTCAGAGTACCTGTTTTTAGATGAATTAATGGTATTGAAATCAATCCCAATACAATGAGTAGTGGAACGCCACCCTTTACCCATTTGTTTGCTCTTGAAAATCGAGCAATATAAGGTGTCAACAGAAAAAGGAACCAGAGGCCTAGTCCAAGAATGACCATGGCTTCACCCCACTGTTCCATCCAGGGTAATGGTTCTAATATACCTAATGAGTGATATGCAATCTCCCAAAATATTATCAATAGTGAGATCACTGAAGGGATGATAAACTTTTTGAAGGAAAAAGATACCTGAGTTGTCATTGTTGATTTCTTCGTTTCAGGAATATTGGATATAGGATCAGTCATTTAACCCTCCACCTTTTTGCCAAATAACCCTTGCGGTCGGAATAAGAGGATTAGGAAGAGAGCCAAATAAAAAGTAATCGGTGAATATGCTGGTCCTATGTAAAAATTAACAAATGCTGCCGCCGTTGCAAGAATCAAAGAGCTTACCAATGCACCAACGAGACTTCCCATTCCACCGAGAACAACCAGGCACATGATCATACCTATCCAGGCAACATGCTTCGCCGGGTAAAAAGTAAAAACAAAACTTAATAAAGAACCTGCAGCTCCTGCCATAGCTAAACCAATTCCAAAGGACAGTGTTGATATCCAACTAACGTTGACACCCACCACCTGGGCTGCATTACGATTTTGCATGGTCGCTCGGACTGCATTCCCTATCCTTGTGTACCTTAAAAATAACCACAAACCTATAATCAAGACAATACTAATGATTAATGCATACAATTGACTTTGAGGAATGAAGAAGGGTCCAAAGTTAAATGAATGTTTTGCGTAATCAGGTGTTGTAGACCGATAAATACCTGTAAAGATAAAGGCTAAAACACCTTCGATCACAAGCCCTGTTGCAAAAGTAACCAAAACAGTTATATCTGCAAAGCGTGGATTATCCGCACGGGATGAAAAAAGCGTTCTGTAATAAACCATTCCGACCAGGAACATCACCGGCATGGTAATAACCAATGAGAGAATTGGATCAAGGTTAAAAGTTTTGAATAACCAGAAAGTCAGATAGGCTGCCAAGACTATAAATGCAGAATGCGCCAGGTTCACGATTCGCATTACACCGAAGATCAAGGTCATACCAGAAGACATGAGAGCGTACACGCCACCCAAAGCCAAGCCGAGAATTAGAATTTGAAGGATTTGATTCATTTAGGTTCCTCCGCGGTCAACGGATTTCGTCGTTTTCCAAGATATAGCTCCTGAATGCGCGGATCACTCAACACTTCAGATGCCGGACTTTCAAAACTATTTGTACCAAGATCCAATACAACTCCCTGGTCTGCAATTTGCAGCCCTTTGCGGGCATTTTGTTCAACAAGAAGAATGGTCATACCATTTTTTCGCAAGTCAGTGATTGTAGAAAAAATTTGTTGTACAACCTTTGGAGATAAACCCAAAGAGGGTTCATCCAGCATGATCATTTCAGGTTTCAATACCAGGGCTCGAGCAATGGCACATAATTGTTGCTGTCCACCTGAAAGAGTACGTGCCATCTGAGAACTTTTCTCTTTTAGAATGGGGAAAGTTACAAATAATTCTTCAATCCGTTGTTCGACGAGGCGTGAATCTTTTAGAACATATCCACCCATTCGCAGATTTTCTTTCACTGTCATCTCAGGAAATAAACTACGATCTGAGGGTACATAACTCAATCCCCGTTGTAAAACTTGATCAGCACGCAAACCACTGATGACTTCACCTTTGAATAAAATTTGCCCTTCGCGCGGCTTTAACAAACCAGCAATTACTTTGATTAAAGTAGATTTTCCTGCGCCATTAGGTCCAATGATGCAGTAGGTTTTACAAGATTCCACGGAAAGTGATAAACCCTTGAGGATATTAGGGCCACTGCCGTAACCAGCAAATACATTATCAATTACGAGAGTACCCATAACTCATTCTCCTAAATAGGCTTCCATAACCTGGGAATTATTTTGGATGTCTTTTGGAGCCCCTTCTGCAAGGACGGTACCATAAGCCATACAAATGACATGGTCACTAATTTTCATTACCAGGTCCATGTTGTGTTCAACAATTAGAATAGTGATTCCCTTTTTGTTTAATTCCAAAATCCGATCAATGATACTTTCAAGCAAAGTGGGGTTTACTCCACCTGCGGGTTCATCAAGCATAATAAGCTTTGGTTCAGACATTAAAATAGAGGCAAATTCCATCAATTTTTTCTGTCCGTAAGACAAGTTTTTGGCTTTTTCTTGTGCAAGATGTGTAATTCCGACAAAAGATAATAAATCCATTGCCCGTTCTGTTTCGCGCTTTGACATGCTCGAACGGAACATATCAAAGAATCCCTTGACTTGAGATTGGATGACCATATTTTCCAAGACAGTTAATTCTTGAAGGTCACGTGTGATTTGAAAAGTACGACTTATCCCTCGGCGGGTGATCACATGTGGCTGTAGACCGTTGATTTTCTTCCCTTGAAAGAGAACTTCACCTGAGTCAGGAGTCAGTAAACCGGTCACTAGATTAAATACTGTAGTCTTTCCGGCTCCATTTGGTCCTATGAGGCTGACGATCCGCCCTTCTTCAACAGAAAGGGTGCAATCACTGACTGCCTGAATTCCGCCAAAATGCTTATTTAATCCCTTGATTTCTAATAATGCCATTTTTTTCACCAGTTCTGGTCAAAATTTAACTGCACAAAGTTTTTGTAGAAAATTCCGTGTCTGGTGTTGCCACCAGGCACGGATTATGTTAATAACGATTTACCACTCTGGTTTTGGGTAAAGAAGAGGTTTGACACCCGGGAATGCATCGGTCGGGTAGACAAACTCAAGTTTACCATCTTGCCATTGGGTCATGATGAAAGCTTTGTTGATGGGAAGTCCACGTTCGTCCCAGTAGAAATCACCAAGGATGGTTTTTACAGGTTCATCTGCGGTGCGAGCACCAAGCCATTCACGTAGGACAGTGCTGTCAGTTGATTCAGTAGCTCGGACGGCTTGTTCAATACCTTGGCAAAGAGCAAATGGAATAGCTTCATCTTCACCACCATCAATTCCGTATTTTGCTTTGAAAGCATCCAGGAACATTTGATTGGTAAATTCTTTTCCGTTTAAGACACCGGTAAAGTTGGCTGAAGGATGCCATGATGCTTGAATGGTAATACCATTAGCGGCAGATCCGAGTGCTTCACCAAATTCAGCTTGTGCACCCTGGCTCATGAATAAACCTTTAGGATTGTAGCCTACCTGCTGTAAAGCATTTACCAAGTTAATGGCTTCATCTGCAGAGGTAACCGGAGCAAAGACGAAATCTGCATTTGCAGCTTTCAAAGAAGCAGCAAGGGTTGTCCAATCAGAGAAACCTTCTGGCCATTGCTGTTCGAATACAACTTCTGCATTGAGCTTGGAAAGTTCACCAGGAGCAAGACTGATGGTCTTATCGGTTCCATCATTGTTCGTAAAGGTAACATCATTACCCTTCAAACCAGCGATCATAGCATTGGCATAGAAATCATCTGCCCAAGCCAAAGCGACGGTGGCAGGTTGTTGATCTTCAGCGATAAGATCTTTGATCATCATTACAGGAGAGGCACCGATGTATTCTGCAGCATTCGGCTGGAAGTAAACCAAGTATTCATATCCACGCTCATAAACACGCAGTGCAGCAGCTGAGGGTATCGGGTGCAGCATTTTCGCCTGTTCAGTAATGGCTGAAGCGGGGAAGGTTAATTTGCTGGAGAATGTTCCAAAGATGAGATCCACTTTATCAACATTAATAAAACGTTCCATTTGGGCAAGAGTGGTATCAACATCAGATTGATTGTCACTAACCACTAAATCAATGGGGCGTCCCAAAAGGCCGCCACCTTCATTGATCAAATCAACACAAAGCTGATAACCATCGCGATGTTTGGTTCCGGTGATTGAAAATTCACCAGTCAATGGTAATGAAGTTCCAATTTTAATGGGAGTAACGACAACAGCTTCAGTTGCGACAGGGGCTTCGGTCGTGACAGGGGCTTCGGTGGCAACAGGTGCTTCAGTGGCCACAGGTTTCGCACAAGCGCTTAGCGCAAGAGCGGCGATCATGACAATCGCGATTATCAAAAACAAACTCTTTTTCATTTTCTTCTCCTATTAGAATGTGTCTGGATATAAGACTATCTACTGCAACATCTGGTGGAGATATTTACTCTTGAAATTTCACCTCCTTGGCGGATAATCATTAAAGGTTCAAGATAATGGAAAATGACTTGATGGTGGTCTAGTTTACATGACCCATTTTTTGTGAAATGATTGCAGCAGTCGAAACGAGTTTTTCTCCATATTTTGCGACATCTTCATCAGGGAATCTCTGGATGGGAACTGAGATGCTAATGGCTGCAATTGGATAGCGAAAACGATCCAGGATGGGTGATCCAACACAACGTCCACCTAGTTCGTTTTCTTGTTCATCGATGGCATATCCACGTTGATTGACAAGAGATAACTCATATTCGAATTTTTTTGAATCTACGATTGTGTAACGAGTTACAGGATAGTAGTCGTAGGTTTCGAGAAGATTTTGCCTTTCAGTTTCTGATAAATAGGATAAGATCGCTTTTCCTAATGCAGTACTATGAAGCGATCCCCTTCTACCCAATTCTGAACGAATACCAAGAGAATGATCACCAAACATTCGTTCAATGTAAACCACTTCATTTCCATCACGCACGGCAAGATTGATGCTTTCACCACACCAATCACGAATTTCTTCTAAAAGTGGAGCAGCTACTTTTCGAAGGTCCAGTTGATCAAGCAAGACCGCTGCCCTTTCGGCTAACTTTAAACCCAACCTGTATTTGCGATTGGCTGGGTTTTGATCCAAATAGTTGTTTGCTTTTAGAGTATAGATTAATCCAGATGTAGTTCCAATCGGTAAGTTAACCATCCTTGCGATTTCTGCGTTTCCAAGTTCAACATTGCCCTTATTAAATAAATTCAATATATCCAAAGCACGTTGAACAGATGCGATCAACTTTCGGGCAGCAGGTTTGGTATCTAAATCCACATTTATTCCTTTTGCCTTACATTTCAAAATATACATGCGACAATGTCGCACTGCATTTGATATTATCGCATGCATTAAACAAGTTTTCAAGTGATTAATGTCATATAAAAAAAGCCCAACTCTTTTTGAGTTGGGCATATAACAAAACACATCATTATGAATAAATCTCGCCTTTGCGGAATCGCGCCCAAATAGTTTCGAACCATGCATCATTTTCTGGGATGGGACGGCAAGGAACCCATCTATTTTGAACCTCGCCTTTTGTAGAAGCTTGAGTTTCCAACACTTTTTGACGATAAGATATATCCTCTGATGCAATTTTCCAGGAGGCATCCAACAAATCATGCACATGGTTGCCTTTGGGATCAAGCACGATTGAGGAGCCTCTACTGCCGACCGAACTTTCCATAGTATATTTGATCGAATCAAGATAAACAGCCTGGGTAAAAGCCAATTGGCGAACCCGGAAGGCATATTTCAAATGGTCAAGTTGTTCCACTTTACAACCTGAGTCTCTTAATCGCTGAACCTGGTTCCAGGCTTCAGGAACATCCTCCTCCAACGCCTCTTTACTGCGGATGTGCGAACCTGATTTGGACATTCTCTCTTGAATTTCATTTAATTCTTCCATCCAGGGCTGCTCCGCCTGAAGGCATAAATCGGCAAATGCAACAACTTTTTGGATGTTTTCTTGCAAAGCCAGATTAACCTTGTTCTCATCCAGCGTCCATTCTGAATACCTGTTTGCTATGAATTCGGCTACTCTGAAACCTGCCACTTGGCCAGCATTTAATGCAGATCCCCCGGGTCGAGTCACCCCATGAGAACCATTGACCTCTCCAACGGGGAAGAGATGTTTAAGGTTGGTAGATTCGTACCAGATGTTGCCGGCCAACCCTCCATTGTTATGCTGTGCACAAACCGCTACTTCCAACGGTTCATTGAACAGATCAATTTTATGTTTTTGATACAACTCAATTGCTCCGGGATTCATATGCATCAATCGATCAATTGGTGTGGATTGAGATGCACCTGATCTTTCCAGGTAATTCCGGGCTTCATCAGGCATACCCTCAAAGGAAAACCCTGCCGGATCTGAACGAAAATCCAAAAACACGCGGCGGCCTTTGATCATCGTTTCGATATAAACTAAAATATCAACGATTGAGGATCCTCCAATTGCTTTTCGAGCATCAAAAGGCCATTGGTATCCCTTAAGAAAAACCATGCCATTCATTTCTCCGACGGACTTAAAGAAAGGAGGCAAAAATTCCTTTCCATCAGAAACCCCATCCGATGCAGTGCTGATCACCCGTGGAATAACTTGCATATACGTTCCAGAAACATTCCATCGGAATTTAGTGGAAGCCAATCCATACTGAGATTCGGGTAGGTTGGCGGCACAAGCACCTGCCATTAATCCCAAACCAATTGCTCCCGTATGAACCGAGGGATATACACTGGTTTTATATAATCCGCCAGGACCGCCCACTGCAAAGATCAAATTTTCGCAAACATAGGCTTCGAATTTTCCAGCGTTATCGACTGTAATGACCCCTGCCACCCTTCTGTTGTCACCATCAATCGTGATGAGCTCAACTGCATGTCGCCCCTCACGGATTTCTATACCCAAATCTTGAACTTGATCGATCAATTTCAGGCACATTTCCTTTGAGGTATAGGGTCCGATCGAAGTTGCCCTCTGCCTGGGATCGTGATCCGTTTTATAACCGACAAATTGGCCATATTCATCCCGTGGAAATGGCACCCCAAGATTCACCAAATTGATAAAACTTCGTGCAGACAGGCTGGATTCAACTAAAGCAAGGTCACCATGCATTGAACCATTGGCAAAATACGTCTCTGCCATGTCTCGAGGTGAATCCGCTTCAGCTCCACACATGGATAGTTTGTAATAGGTTTGTTTATCACTTCCAGTATTGATCGATGTCCCCATGGAAAGACCTTCAGTTATGATCATCAGGTCTTTAACTCCATTGAGTGAAAGTTGGGCAGCAGCGTTCAACCCGGCTGCTCCACTACCTAGAACCAGTGTATGAACCCGAAAAACAGGAATCTTACTGTCGTGGTTACCCATCTTTACTATAATAAATATTTCTGTCATGCTCAGGCTCCTGCGGATATTCAAATCTGACTTATTTTGATCGAAATGTAGATCATACTTTTATATATCAGAATAAATGAAGTGTTGATCAAAGTCAATTAAATTGCACATTTGACCACTATCTTCTTTATAGAGGTTTCATAACCATTCGCCAGACCCGGCATATGTGCATCCTGTGGAAAGAAGACCATAAATGAACCTGCATTAAGCTGAAGAATTTGGCCGGTACCTGACAATGCTTGAAAATCCTTCTGCGGATTGTAATCGCCCAATGTCATTTTTGTTATTGCCGAATAACCGACGCGTTCACTGCCGCTCACCAGGTATTGCACATCAATGTAACGTTTGTGGGCTTCCCACTTACCCGAAGTCTCAGGTTTTGAAATGTATTGCTGCACCAATACATAGAGCGACTCGCCTTCGATTTCCATGCGACCTGGCTCCAATGAAGCCAGGTCGTTGGAAAGGAGAAAGGAGAAAGCCCTA
>PNNU01000080.1 GCA_013824385.1 Anaerolinea sp. | reverse complement strand
GGTTCCTAAGATTATGGGTAAAAAACCAATTGTTCTCGCAATAATCATCCAGGGCGTAAAAACATGTATAGCTGCAAATAGAAAACTGTGGAAAACTATGGCGTACTTACCCTTCATTCTGGGTAACAAATAACCGCGAAAATATAATTCTTCAACCATTGGAGCTAAGAAAACATTAATGAGCAAGGCTGCCAAATAAGTGACAATCAATACCGTTTTGGAATAGTGTCCGTCCAATCCCAAATCCATGTCTGGAATCCAGAAAAAAAGGGTCTTTTGCAGAAAGGAATCAACGGGTTTAAAAAGTGTCATTATGGCACCCACAACTATGAAAATAATTATTGGCCATACTATATATTGCCACCGTGGGATTGAATCTCGATAGCTTATGACCCCTTGTAAGGAAAAACGACCATTTTTTTTCTTTCCCTGATATAAAAGAAATCCGAGTTCCAAGGGAACAAGAATAAGGGCGAATGCCAAAAGAAGGGCAAAAAATGAAGGATAACCCATTTTAGCAACTGGCTTTAGGGCGAGGAAGTAAAATGCCCCCACCAAGATTCCTGGGAAGAGGTGTAAAAAGACAGATTTTTGTGTTGAATGTTTTTCGATCTGCATATTTTCCATTTAATAAATCCTTGAAAAACCAAATAAATATTATTATTGGTCTGATTGATTATTATATAAATAGAATCATAGGTTTATTGACTATCGTTCTCCGTTGATCTCAGCAACGAGCTGCTCAAAGAATAGGTTCAAGAAAAAACTACGGCTTTTGGCAATCTCTTTGGCTGTTTGAGTAAACAATTTCTTCTCAATCTTTTGCAACTTAAAAATATGTTCATGGTAAGCACTATAAGACTCGCCAGGGATTTCTTTGCCTGTTTCTATGAACTGCTGAGAAGCAGGTGAGTAAAAGAGAGTATCTGTTAAAGCAGCATATGCTACAGTTCGAGTGGCACCGATTGCACCCAATGCATCCAAGTTTTCGGCATCAAAAATGCATTTAGCCTCGATGGTGGCAGGTGATTCCTTGCAACCCCTAAACCGATGAGTACATACACAATGATGCACTGCCTGGATGCGTTCTTCAGGCCACCCTTCTTCATGAAGAATCTTAACTGCAAATTCTGCGGAACGCAGATGATGTTCCTTCCGTGACTCGCTGCCGGGTGTTGTTCCTTCTGAATCATGCAGCAGAGCTGCCGCATGTACGATTTCAAGGTCCGCGCCTTCGGCCAGTGCCAGCCGTTCAGACATTTTGTAGACTCTTTCGATGTGCGAAAAATTATGAATGGCATCGACGTGTTTATACCATGTACGAGCTCGATCAAATGTAAGCATATAACTCCTGAAAATATTTTTTCTAGTACCAGAGACAAACATCTCACTATCAGTTTTGGAAATGATGATCAAACCTTCAATCCAGCCTGACCATTTGCCACTTTTCTGTCCATCAACTATGATACAAAAATGGTTTAGCCAGTTTTACAAGTTTTTCTGCCATAACCTGATCCAATAATTTGCTATAAGTAAAATATACTGTTGTACAGGTACTAATAAATAGCCACTTAAGTATTTCTTGAAGTACTGTCTTCAATATTGAACTTGGTATAGGTTGATATTCGGTAATTTCCTGGATAATAATTTACGCTTGATCCTCCTGTGATTTATCTGGCTGGTTGAATGATATTGATCGAATGCCAGGCATGGTAGAGTTTCCTATTGATAAGGTCCCTGTGAAAACCGGATTTATATTGGAATCTGAAAATGTGGTTTGGGCTCTCATGTTGCACCTCCGGCTAATCTCTCAAAATGGATGAATTTCAGAAAATTTGCATCCATTAATTGCGTCTGCTAAAATATACGAGAAATGGTGATGAGATGACATCACCATTTATGATGATTAAGCTGATGATTTATTGGAAACGGGTAATTTTCTGAGGTTTTTTTTCTTTTGAATACTGCGTAGTTTGCAGTCTCAGCTCGAAATTTGTTTTTGTATTTTTTCGTAATATTAGTTTCATGGAAATGTGTATTTGTTTAAATCATTTATTGTTTCCTTTGAATATCGCATATCCCGATAAACCGATACCGACAACATATAGTAAGCTCTGTACAACATTTACCTGCCAGCGCCCGTTCCCAATGTACGATGAGGCGAAAAATGCCATCACTTCAACAAACCCGATCACACCTGTTAACGTCCAGAAAGCCCATTTTTCGCCAACAACCAGGTTCTTACGGATCATGCGCCACGTTAAAACAGAGATCATTAAAGAGCAGGAATTGTACAGAATGGTAAAGCAATTTAGCGCAGCAATAACTTTGCCACCAAGACTGGCTATTTCAATCTTTGAAAAGGATGCTACTTGTAAAATTGGGGAGTCCTTTTTAAGAATAATGACATAACACAATATGGTGAATGCGAGAATGAAGTTAATCACGCACCATATTGAGAGTAAGTTCGAACCTCTTTTCAACATTTTGTTTTCTCCTTATGTGTTTTTTTGCTTTTATTAAATAACTCATGAACATATTCATGATGCTGAACATTGGAAGGAAGGTCTGAAGACCTCCCTTCCAATGTTTTACCAATCTCATAAACTCTTCTATACAGTTGTCATGACCTTAGATTCAATGACCTTAGATTCAATAACCTTCGGATTAAATCCTTTTACGATCAACCATACCGCCAAAACTATTTCTTGTGGCAACATTGGAGAAACCATAATCACTTGTTCCGTACCAAAAGGAGTGATGAGACCGATACTCACTAATGCGCATGATAAGATGCCCGATATGCCAAATATAAGTCCCCAGAGTGATATCCATTGAGGAACAAGTTTTGTTCTTAAAAATATGAAGTAATACAGCGTACACCCAATGGAAAAAAACAATAGTGATCCAACACTACCCACCCAACCTTTTGCTGCGAGTAGCAATTCACCTAAGGTTTGGAAATATGATGAATCTGGAGCTCCAGCGCTTACAAAGAGCTGGCTTAACGTTATTAGTGATAGTAAAACACACACAGAAACAAATCTCAAAACTCCCTCCGAAATTCTAAAGCCGACAGCACATAGAGCTAGAGTTGGATTGAATTTCTTTAGTATGGGATACAACGCAATTGCAATGCCAGAAGCACAAGCGCCACCAATGAATAAGAGAAATGCTCCCGTCCCAACCAAGCCAGACTTTTCTGAAACACTGATAAGAAAATTTGGTGTTGTCAATGGACCAAGAAATAGGAAGCTCAGGAGATCTACACTCGTATAAATGATAAATAATATTCCCGCGCTTATTGCGAGCTTTCTGAAGTTGTTCATTTTTTATCCTTTTTTGAACAATATGGTTGAGTTGCTTCAAATAATTTATGGGAGTTTGGAATCTGGCATACATTCCTGACCAAGTTCTATAGCATAAACAGAGACTAATGGCATGCCCAAGTCACGAACTTTTTTAAGCAACCCATGCAATGCAGCTTGATCAACCACGAAGCCGGTTAAGAAAGTATCTCCTTCTTCTCCCAAAGTGATGGTAAAGCCATCAAACCATGCAGTCCACTGCTGGCCCAGATGACCTTTGATCCTGATCTGATAGAGCATTGAGTGATCTTGATCCGTATTTTTGAAAATATTGTTTGACAACTCCCTTCTCCTTTCGTGGTTGGTAATGGCAGTCCATTCCACGCGCTATAGATAGATGTATCTTATCTGCAGCATAGTGTTATTGAATAGACACTTTAGTGTAGGATGTAGGTGTTGTTATTGATTTTTACAACGGGGATTTTGTGGAAAAATGTGTCTTCTACTTAAATTAATCCCAACTCACGGGCACGTGCAATGGCTTCAGTACGGCTTTCAACTTGCAGTTTGTCGAAAATTCTTCGGTTATGTCCTTTGACTGTATCGATTGCTAGGAATAGCCGCTCGCCAATCTCACGATTTGAAAGACCAAGTGATATAAGTTTTAGTATTTCAAACTCGCGATGGCTCAATAAATCGTTAAGGAGTCTGTCAGGGGAAGATATTAGGTTTTTTTCGATATTCTGATTCTCTTCTTCAAATGCAGCTAACAGCCTACCGGAATAGTCAGGCATAATCCCACGTGAAGAGGCTTCTTGCAATAATTGCTTCATGCTTGTACCTTCATCAACAAATGTGCGAATAAATCCTTCCGGTTCGGCTATCAAAAGGGCATCCTGCAATGGTAAGAGGGCAGCAGAAATATCTCCTTGGGCTTGAGACACAAGTGCCTGCAACATAAGAATCTCGATGACGCTTCTCTTCCTGCGACCTTCTTCTGCTGCTTTTCGCAATCGTTCCAAAAGTGCCATTGCTTTAATAATTGAATCTTCGGTGTGGTTGCGAAGATAATCTGCAAGAAGCACTCTTGTAAGGGTGATGTGATCGAACTCGCGTATGAAGCTCAGTTCGTCTTCAACAGTGAGTTTGTGTTCCTGTACCCATGCTTGAGCGTCACTTAATTTTCCTTGGGCTAACAGTAACTTTATCTTGCAGGTAGAAATTGGACGAATATTAGGTGAGAAATTACCATCATAAAGTTGTTCGGCTTTGTTGAAGAGATCGAGTGCACCATCCAGATCGCCTTGGGCTTCACTAATTCGCGCCATCATCGCATGCCACCGATATGGATTTTGGGGCAGGCTGGCAAATTTGCCTAATGTTTGACTCTTTAGAAGATTATCTTTTGCAGCCTGTAAATCGTTATATTCATAATAAAGACTACTCATGCCCACATACATATCAGCTGTTCCAGGCAAGATTGGTGTTCCAAATTCTTTTGCCAATTGCAATCCACTTTGAAATGTTGCCATCGCATTGGCCAATTCACCTTTAGCAATCTGGATATCTGCCAGGGTTATAACTCCTCCTATTGCTGCAGAGGTGTATCCAGCTTTCCGCACGTTTTCAATGCCAATAGAAATTAAATTGCGAGCTTCGTCAAGATCACCTTTTGCCCAAGAAGCGAGTGCCAACTGCGTTGCAGCTCCGCCGCGAAGTAGATAATCATTATCATAAGCATTTTCAAGAGCTTTGCGGGCGTTTTTTTCGATCTCGTTTGTATCACCTACGATCAAAGCTTTTGCGGCACGAAGAAGGGCGATCATACCTGGTAAACGTCGAAATTCTTCCTGGTCTTCAACCACCTTTGTTGTTGTCGGAATTTGTTTCAGCCCACCATTATCAATCACTGAGTTAAGCCAACGTTCAGCATCATTTAAACGTTTTTCAACCCCATCCAGTTCACCAACTGCAAATAAGGCATATGCATAATCAACACAAAGGACTGGTCTGAAATAAATCAACTCTTCGGGAAGTTCTTTAAGCCACCCTAGCTCTGTAACTGTGGCTCCCTGTCTGTTTCTGCGCATTTCTGGTATTGCGAGTTCAACAAGTTTCGCTGCTCGTTCAAAATCTTTGGCAGCCAGCGCATGGTGTATGGCATCTGGTAGTTTTCCATCTTTTTCGTACCATGTGCTAGCCCTTTTATGTAGGTTTGATAAACTATCGGGTTGAGTTTGTATTAAATAAGCTAATAACATATCGGTGAACAAATGATGGTAGCGATACCATTGTCTTTGATCATCAAGCGGAATGATAAAAAGATTACTCTGTTCCAGCAAATCAAGGATCTCGACGCTATCTTCTATTCCGGTGACATAATTACAAAGTTGTCCACTTAATCTACTTAATATCGAAGTTTGAAGTAAGAAATAACGAATATGATCCGGTTGGTGCTTAAGAACTTCTTCGACTAGATAATCCAAAACAAAACGATGACTACCTGTGAAAGCCCGGATAAATCCATTGATATCTTCCCTTCCCTGCATAGAAAGTGCTGCTAATTGAAGACCAGCGATCCAACCTTCTGTGCGGTTCTCCAATGCTGAGATATTTTCTTCCGAAAGGTTGAGATTCATTACCTGGTTAAGAAATTCACCAGCTTCTTTAGGAGTAAAACGAAGATCTGCTTCGCGTAATTCAGTCAATTGCCCCCGAGCACGTAAACGGGCAAGCGGCAAATTGGGGTCCTCGCGTGTAGTGATTATGATACTCATCTGAGCCGGCATATGATCAATAAAAAATGTGAGGGCAAAGTCTATTTTTTTAGAATTGATCAAGTGGTAATCATCCAAAACAAGTATGAATTTTTCATTAATAGTGGAAATATCATTTAGAAGAGTCGTTAAAATGTTTTCATTAATCGTTGTAACCGACTCTGTGGTTTGAACTACTTTCAATGCTTCATTGCCCACATCTTTGGATATCGTTTGCAAAGCGGCAATCATATAATTCAAAAACCGGATGGGATCGGAATCACCTTCGTCAAGTGATAACCAGGCAACTAAACAGCGACACTCAGAAAGCCATTCACAGACAAGTGAGGTTTTGCTAAAACCAGCAGGAGCAGAAACGAGGATTAATTTACTTTCAAGGCTCTCATTCAATTTCTCCATCAAGCGTGGTCGCACAACTAATTTTTGTCGAAGTGATGGAATATGGAGTTTGGTTTTTATAATGAGGGTGAACATAAAAGAATTATACAACGCGCTGCGATTTGTCCATTCTAATTATTCATTTGCCTTAATAAAGTGGATGGGTGAAGATTCGTTTTTGCTAACAATAAATTATCATAAATACCATAATTAATATAAATCGCATCCCCCCATCAAGGTTCGACGCGATTCATATCCTAATACAAGAAACTTGTGGATAATACTTTTAAATATCTATTTGTCTCTCTAGATTATTCTTTTTTCTCTATCAACGATGCAAGTGCTGATTTATTGAACCCTTTTACGATCAACCAGACTGCCATTACTATTTCCTGTGGACCTACGACCATTTCCAGATATAAACCGATGCCGGGATCCATGTTAAAGGATTTCAAAAATTGGGAAGCCATCCAAAACACCATACCAATAAAACCCCAGATTGACAACCAACGGGGGATCAGGCGAGTGCGGTAGAAGGAGATGTATAAAAACAGAGCCCCGATGGAAAATAAGAAGGAACCGATCGGACCCATGCGGCCTTGAAACCAATACAAGACATTGCCTATGGACTGTAAAGCTGCCGAATCGGCGCCAGCGGTAATGTATTCCTTACCGAGTAAGACCAGTGCTAAAAACCCGAGGGTCGAAAGAAAATAAAAAGTTCCCTCTAATGCCCCACGGAAAAGAACCATCCCTGTTGCAAGTTCTTCGCTGTCTTTTCTAAAGATCGGGTAGAGGAAAATCGTCATCATCATCAGCGAAATGCCCATCATGAGGATTAAAAATGCACCTATCGTAATTCGGGACGAATTAGCGGCAACGATGCCCAGGATATCCACACCAACAAGCGGTTTTCCGAAACTGAATGAGGAAACCACTTCGCCGCCAATGACTCCACTCAAAACCCCAAAGACCGTCCCCAGGAAGTAGAGGACACCTGCCATTACTGCATTCTTTCTGTATGTTTTCATTTTAGATTTCCTTTTTTGAATAATTGATTAGTAAACACATAAACAAATATTGAAATTATTTACAATTTACCCTCCTGTTTTTTCCTGGCCAGGATTAACAAAATTTACCGAGACCAAAGTCATGCCCAGATCACGGACTTTTTTTAGCAAGCCGTGTAATGCAGCCTGATCAACCACTGGACCAATTAATAGCATGTCGCCATTGTCTTCCAGCGTTATGGCCAAGCCCTCAAACCAATCAGCCCACTTGTCATCCATGTGTCCCTTGAGGCGGATCTCATAAAGCCTAGATTCGGCATTCCATTCAGGTATTGTGTATTCTTCTTTCATGCAGCACCTCGACAATTATTTTTGATGGATGTGTTTTTTTTTATCTACTTGTCTTCACCCCTAAGATACAAGATAAAGTGATGAAATGTCTTCATTACTTGTGAGGATTGATGTGATGATTTCCTAATTGGAGGGTTGCTTTGATGAGAAAAAAGTTCCGGCAGAGGATATTTAATTACTCTGCCGGGTTTTGTGCTTCTTTCTATATAGTTTTATACAAGGTTTATTGAGTGATGACTGTTCGTACTTGAGTGACTCTGTATTCTCTGATCGTTCTTAAGGAATATATGAGAGAAGTAACATTGAAAAAAATCATTAACGACATACTCCACCAATTGGTCAACGGGTCATGCAGCCCCGGATCTATTAATTTACTCAATGAAAGGATAATAAAAGTTAATTGTGCAATTATGAATAGACTATCCAGACCAATCAGGCAGAAGAGGCCGGATTTTTTTCCGCTTAAAAACAGGGTTGTAAAGAGACCGATCAAAGTATAAATAAATAAGACTTGCAGGGCGCTATTGCCATCGTTAAAACGGTAAAGGTCGTTTCCGACCAGATACCCACCAAATAACAACCGAAATAATGAGGTCACAATTACAATTTTTCCAAACTTTGTGAAATCCATCTAATTTTCTCCTCGTTATAGTAATTTTTATTTCATATCTTCAGTTCAAAGATACAAAAATAAATGATGAGGCGTCATCATCATAAGTGATGAAAATGTTTTGGTTTTTCAGATTTATTAATAAACTGGGGGGATAAGAAATGCAGGCAGGGACGAATATCCTGCCATATGTAAGGTCAGTGGACCACTAAATGTTTAGAACAGCTCTAATTCCTCTGCGCGCCGGACTGCAGCCCTGCGATTGTTGACTCCCAATTTGGAATAAATATTTTGGGTGTGCGTGCGTATGGTAGTCAACGAGACCATACATTCGCGTGCAATTTCAGGTCCGTTCAATTCGGTACGCAACAACTTAAGCACATCAAATTCTCGTTCGCTCAGTGGTTCAACCATTGAAGGAGAAATAGTTAATGGTTTCTTTTTCGTTTCAATGCTATTACTAATGTTAGAGGTTCCTTGATCATGATCAAAGCATGAACGTAATGTGAAAATGAAATCTTTTATCTGGGTATTTTTATTTTCTGACTCAATAATTGTGAGCAGGTCAATTAATGACTTACCAGCATCCACAAAGATGCGGATAAAACCTTCTTTTGCAGCCAGGTTCAGAGCAAGTTCTAATGGTCTGAGTGCAAGCGGAATATTCCCGTTAGCCTGATATAAAAGTGCCTGAAGTACCAAAATTTCAATTACACTTCTCTTGCGGCCACTTTCTTCTGCAGTATTCAACAAGTGATTTAAAAATTTTTCCAATTTCTGAAATGAATCATCCAGACGTTCAATCTGATATTGGGCCAGTAAAACTCGGGCCAATGTGATGTGTTCAAATTCGTTCAAGAAATTGATTTCATCTTCAGTCCCAAGATTCTGCTTATCAATCCACTGCTGAGCTTCAGAAATTTTCCCTTGTTTAATCCTAATCTGTGATTTCATTGCATCAATGGATTGACCTTCAGGCAAAGGGGTGCGGATAAAAAGACGTTGAGCTTCATCCAATGATAAAAGGGCGCCATCAAGATCATTCATTGAATCAAAATATCTGGCTTGCGCAATATACCATCGATACCGCCAGACTGGCAGATCAGTTTTATCCCCAAATTCCTTGCTTTTATTTAAATGATCCTCAGCTTTTTCAATGTTACCTTGTTCAAGCTGCAGTACAACTAATTGCCTGTATAAATCCGCCATTTCAGGAGGAACTGGCTTTCCTTGATCTAAAATAGTGCTCACCAGCCTCTCAACAGTAATTGTTGCTTCCTGAAGTCGGCCTAATGCCAACTGGATTTCAGCGAGAACCATGGTCGTGCTGATAGCATCAATGAGGTTGCCGCTTTTTTGCAATTTAAGTGAGTAATCATCAAAGACTTGATCAGCAGCGTTAAGATCTCCGCTTGCCCAATAAGTCATACCCAGCATCAAGTATGCTTGTTTGTGTCTGAATGAATCATCTTCGGGTACAAGTTGAAGAACGAGGTTTGCATATTTAACAGTATCGTGAGTATTACCGAGTGTCTGAGCTATATAGGCATGACCAATTGCTATTGTTGCGGGCAGCGATTTAAATTGTTCATTGTCTATTATGATCAGTTTTTCAGTTGATGAATCTGATTCTGTATTAAGGTCGGCAAACTTATCCAGCCAAGCTTCAGTTTCGTTAAACCGAGCTTCTGCTTTATCTAATTCACCGCGACTTAATAATGCATAGGCGTAACAAACATTGAGAACTGGCCGGTGGTCGATTATTTGTTCAGGTAAAGCCTTCACCCATCCAAGCCAGGTCATTGACGTAATACTTCCTTCTTCTGTTGCCGGCCATGCCAATTCGATTAATTCGGCAGCAATTTGGAAATCTTTTGCCAGGAGAGCGTGGTGAATGGCATCAGATCGCAAACCATTTTCCTCATACCAACAACTTGCACGTTGATGCAAGCGAACAGTCTTTTCAGGTTGCGACGTCATCAAGTGAGTATGTAAGACTTCTCCAAAAAGATGGTGATAGCGATACCACAGACGCAT
>PNNU01000079.1 GCA_013824385.1 Anaerolinea sp. | reverse complement strand
GGATCTATTGCTACGGTTACTGGCACGCCAACTGGGCCTATGGCTAAAGTGATTTCGTATAAAGCAGAAAGCGGCGGGATCAACATTAGATCTGGACCGGGAACGCTTTATGATGTAATTGGAAAAATGTACCTTGACTTGGAATTGCCTGTAATTGGCAAGTCTCCTGGCGGCGATTGGTTGTTAGTAAAATATCCGGTTCTTCCTGATGGACAGGGGTGGGTCTCTGGTTTCAACGTTGACATTACTCCTGGCGAAATTCCCGTTGCTGAGGTTCCGCCTACACCAATGCCTAAGGCGACGCTTCAAATTGATCCAACCTTGGCAGCACAATTTGTTACCACCCCTTTGGCAACAAAATTGCCTACTTATACGCCATCCGCTCCACTCGTAATACCCACGTTTGAGGTATTTGACAGCCAGTCATTCGCCGGAATTCCAATAGGATTAATCATTTTAGTATTAATCGGTCTGGGACTGTTGATGGCTTTGTTTTCATATTTCTCAGCAAGATAGAATATTGATTACTTATCTTTGTTTTTTTTCACAATCAGATCAATAATTGCCAAAGCAATCACAATAAGTACGATTGGTATTAAACCTCCAATCATGCATAGCAAACCCGTAAATACCGCACCTTTGCCATAGATCAAAAAAATGAGACCCAACCCTACCAGGAATAATAAAGCCAAAGCACCAACAATCAAGCGGATGTTGGTTTGTTTGGCGTAAGCTCGTATATCTTGAATTTTGTTTTTGATAATACCCTCGATTTGCCCAGTTAAATTATTAATTAATCAGGAGTGATAATGTCCATTTTACTCGAAAGCCAGGAAAGTTCATCACCAATTATCACAAAGGCTGTTGCCAACGGATTACGTGGGACCAAATCAGAGGTATATAATTTTTCGAAAATTGAGAAGATACTATTGAGATTGGTCGGGCATCTTCCGAGTTCCGTGGCAGAATGGATCATTCCTCGGGCGAACTCAGGAAATTCATTATCAATTCAGGATGTAGAGAACCTGAAAACCAGTGACCTGGTCAATGGACGATTGAAGGATTATGAGGCGAACGAAGGACAATTCCCGGCAATCACTGTGGGGATAGGAATGGGTGGAACCACTGCACATTTGGCCCTTGCATTAGGAGGCCCTTTTCTTCCGCAAGCTTTTGTCATGACGCTTAAAACTGGCACTATGAATGGGGATGTCAACGCATACAATCAGCTGAGTCTGGATGTTGCCAGGAAGATTACCCAAAACAATCATGATCTTATGTCGATTCAACACTATGATCCGGTTCATGATGGATGGCTGGTAAAAAGGGTAAACCACTTACGGGTAAAACTGATTGATTTACCAGAGGAATATAAAGCATTCATCAAGAAGAAATTAGCCCCTGGTGGAGATGTAGTCTATCTTGAAGGTACAGCTAAATGGAAACGTTTCAGAACTGGTGAGAAGAATGTTTTCCAGGTGGGCGGCTGGGGTGATATTAACGATGAAGCATTTATATTCGGAAATGACAAATTGTCTCAATTTGCGGAAAAAGAGAAACTGGATTATTTACACTGGATGTTGAATGACTATCCTCTTGAAGACGGACCAGAATCAGAATGGGGAAGCGAAGAAGGATTGGGAGAAGCGCTGCAGGATTTCTGTAAAAAAGAAGGGTTCAATTTCATCAAGATTTCTTACCAGGATCCCAATAATTTCTCGAAGCTGGCTTTTCGCACAAAAAAGAAAATACTTGAGAATGCTCATCTTGAGCCGTCTGGTGTAGCCGTGGAGATGTTCTCACAATTTGACACCAGTATCATCGATCATTCAAGACTACTGCCATTGTGGTTGATCTTTAATACCATGGATTCCATGCGATTTTTGGAATCCATGACCAGTGAGTTTCCAAAATCCAAACCTGTATTCTTTTCAAGTTTGGCGACTTTTTCTGTTACGCCTGACCTTGTCCCCTTCACCGAATGGGAAAGAGTCTTAAATAACTTTGAAGTGATTAATATTGGAGCAAGAAAAAACCATTATCCTGCTGATACTTTGGCTCTACTAGATTGGAAAAAGCTCCTTGAAAAATGGGCAAAAGAAAACTCTTCAAATTTCGATAATCATATTACTGGCGAAGAATTATCAAGATTAGCTAATCAGATCAAGGATACAAAACCAGACCAGGGACGTATGTAAAAAGGAAGTGGAATCGAAATAATCCTTCTAATATGTTAAAATTCGAATATGGAAACAAAAGCGATTGCAAAAAACAGAAAAGCAGAGTTCGAATACTTTTTACTGGAGCATTTCGAATCAGGAATAGCCTTACATGGCAGCGAGATCAAATCGATTCGCGCCGGACAGGTGAGTCTTCAAGAAGCATATGTTGAAGTCAAAGAAGATTCAGCATGGTTGGTAGAAGCGCATATTGCCAATTACAACCCGGCAAGCTACAACAACCATGACCCAAAGAGAAATAGACAATTGCTTCTACATAAAAAAGAAATTCGCAAGTTATGGGATGCGGTCAGACAAAAAGGTGTCACGGTTGTTCCAGTAAAAATGTATTTTGTGGATGGTCGAGCAAAGTTAGATATCGCCATTGCAAAAGGCAAGAAGCTTTATGACAAACGGGACGATTTGGCACAAAAAGATATCACACGTGAAATTGCAAGAGCATTAAAAGGTCGAGATTAGTTATTTTCAATAAATTAAAATAAGGACAATCCATGCTTATAATCGGAGAACATCCGTTAACTATTGAAGAAATCGTGCAAGTAGCAAGAAAAAATGAAAAAGTTGCCATCGGTGAAAAAGCAAAAACCCTGATTTTGCAATCCTATCAACGACTCACAAAAATAGTCCAATCTGACAAACCTGTTTATGGTATTAACACCGGATTTGGCATCTTTTCTGATAGAAAGATCAGGGGGGATGAAGCCAATCAACTGAGCCGCAATTTAATCCTCAGCCACGCGGTGGGGACTGGCCCCATACTGCCTGTTGAAGTTACCCGTGCTGCCATGTTGGTGAGAGCCAATACGCTGGCAAAGGGGTTTTCAGGTGTGCGGCTTGAGATTATCGAAACATTGGTAGAAATGTTAAATAAAGGTGTGATTCCTGTTGTACCAAGCCAGGGTTCGCTCGGTTCTTCTGGTGATTTATGTCCACTTTCTCATATGGCTTTGGTATTAACCACTGATGACCAGGATCTGGAGTCAGAATCTGGATTTGCAGAAGTAGACGGACAAGTTTTAACCGGTAGACAAGCCATGGAAAGAGCAGGTATAAAACGAATTGTTTTAGGACCCAAAGAAGGTTTGGCAATCAATAACGGAGCAACTTTTTCCGCAGCAATTGGTGCATTGGCAGTTTACGATTCAGCATATTTGATTGATCTCGCAGATAGATCGATCGCCATGACACTGGAAGCCCTGTTAGGCTGCTCAGGAGCCTTTGACAAACGTATTCATCAAGCACGTGGGCAATTAGGTCAATTGACCTCTGCAATGAAGATCAGGGACAGTTTTGAAGGAAGCACCTTTGTTGACTCTTCAGAAAATATTCAAGACGCTTATTCGCTGCGCTGCTCACCACAAATTCATGGAAGTGTCAGGGATACCATTGGATATGTTAAACAGATAGTTGAAAGAGAAATCAACGCTGCCACGGACAATCCATTGATCTTTGAGCCAGGCGAAGCAATATCTGGCGGAAATTTCCATGGCGAGCCGGTGGGTTTGGTAATGGATTTCTTGTCCATTGCATTGTGTGAATTAGGCGCCATATCTGAAAGACGTATTTTTAGAATGACTGACGGCAAGTTGAACATGGGGCTTCCACCCATGCTGGTGGATTCAATTGAACAAGCCGGGCTTAACTCCGGGATGATGATGCTTCAATATACTGCTGCTTCTTTGGTACTTGAAAATCAGACTCTGGCAACCCCCGATTCCGTTCACTCTTTGCCAACATCCGCTGAGCAAGAAGACCACAATGCCAACGCCATGACTGCAGCCAGACACACAGCCATGATTATTGATAATATCCAACAAGTGTTGGGGATTGAGATTTATATGGCAGTCCGCGCATTGGATTTGCGAATGCGAATTCAAAACGGTAAAATGGGCAAGGAAACAACAAATTTGTATAGCCGCATCCGAAGTCAAATAAAGTATACTGCTGGCGACACCTATTGGGGTCCTGAAATCAATTTGACCAAACAACTGGTCAAAGACCAGGTCCTCTAGAGTGAACCATTACAACAGCGAGAAGAAAAAATGAAACAATTGAATCGAAGAGATTTTCTCAAATTGGGTGCTGCTGGCATTGGCGCTTTATTGCTTCCAAAAATGAAATTTGTATCTGCAAGTTTACCTGAATTCCCATCCGGAGATCGGTTGGGAAGATTGTTTGCTACTTACGATATTATGTCAAAACCAGATATTGAAAGTAGTGTTGTAAAAACCATGTACCAGGATAATGTGATTAATCTACATCGCGAAGTAATGGGAACCAGCGATTCAAGATTATATAGATCCAAATCATGGTATGAAACTGACGAAGGGTATATCTACGCCCCGGATGTTCAGCCGGTAAAAAACCTGCCTAATGAACCACTCACATCATTGCCTACGTATGGAGATGCTCCGGGTTTTTGGGCGGAAGTGACAATCCCCTATGTTGATTTGCAGTTGGATGGAGATGCTCCAAAATCACCGCTATTGATTGATCTCATGGCGCCGCCGATGCCGATGATACCGCGTTTCTATTTTAGCCAGGTGCTGTGGATTGATAATATCAGATCGTTGGGTGATGGAACCGTTCAATATCATGTATTGGAAAAACACGGATCTTACGGAGATAAATTTTGGGCTGACGCCAGAGCATTTTTGCCACTTACCCCAGAAGACTTGAACTCGATACGACCCGATGTAGCGGACAAAAAGATTGTTGTGGATTTGACGCATCAAACATTATCGGCCTTTGAAGGTACACGGGAAGTATTCTATGCAACAGTATCAACAGGAGCAAAATTTAATTCCGAAGGAAAGGTCGTTGAAGCCTGGTCTACGCCAATAGGAGATTATCATGTTGTGAATCGAAAATATGTCTCTTTGCACATGGCCGGCGGAAATACCGCAGCTAGCGGATATGAAGATTTTGCAGTTTCTTATACCTCAATCTTTGCATCAGGTGGCGTCTCATTTCATTCTACGTACTGGCACAATGCATGGGGCTCTACAATGTCGCACGGTTGCGTCAATATGAAACCGGATGATGCCAAATTTATCTACCGCTGGACGCAACCTGGAACGCCCTATTTTGAAGGTAAGTATGAACAGGATGGTTATGCAGGCACAAACGTGCAGGTGGTTGAGTTTTAACAAAAAAAACTATTTTTATGATGTTGGGTGACATTTGGATTTTTCAATGATAAGGCCAGTACACTGACCAGGATTCCATGCTCTCATTAACCTATTTTTTCAGTCAAAAAGACGCTGAACAAGAATCTACAGTTGAACAATTACAGAATCATTGTCGTAACAATGGTTTGGTTTTTGTTGATATTTGCATCGATGATAATCCTGAACTAACCAGCAAGTATACCGGTAAGACTCCCACAATCTGTATTGGTCCATATGTACTGCACACGCCTTACACTGAAACTGATTTGAAGGTAGCGACTCAATCTGCTTTATCCAGGCAGGCACGGTTGGAAGAAGAAGGGGACGATGCCTACAAGAAAAGAGTCAAGAATGGGGTTTCGATTAACAATCTTGATCGATTTTCTTATTTTTTTTCCCGATACTATGTATTAGTTTTATCATTGCTGCTATCACTTTTTATTGCAATTCCATTTTTAGCGCCAGTATTAGAGAAAACTGGGCACACCACATCGGCAACTGTAATCTATAAAGTTTATCGAGTAATTTGTCACCAATTAGCTTTTCGATCGTTCTTTTTCTATGGCGAACAGCCGATCTATCCGCGAGAACTCGCACACATCGACAATCTGATCACTTATGAACAAATCACAAATAGCAAAGCAATTGATTTGGAATATGCCCGAGATTTTGTGGGAAACGAGCTGCTTGGCTATAAGATTGCGATCTGTGAAAGAGATGTGGCAATTTATGGCTCTCTGGCTTTGTTTGGTTTTTTCTTCCAATTGACAAATAGAAAGGTCAAACAATTGCCCTGGTATTTATGGTTCATCATTGCGCTCATCCCCATTGCACTTGACGGATTTACTCAAATACCCAGTTTGGCTGGTGGTTGGCCAGTTTGGGTTCCTGTTCGCGAAAGCACTCCATTTTTAAGGGTTTTGACTGGAACTTTATTTGGTTTAGGGACAGGTTGGTACATGTACCCGATGATGGAAGAGAGTATGAAAGAAACACGCATCACCTTGCATCGAAAATTCGCAATCATCAATAAGATTAATCAAGCCAAAAAGATGGTATTGGATGAATCGAATAACTAATAACGGATTGGAAGTACTCCAGTTTGAACATCCAGGTTTTTCTGGTTGCCTTCATGGTTTTTTCACTCGTAAAGGGGGGGTAAGCATCGGCCAGTGGACGAGCCTTAATCAAGGCGGCACGGTAGGGGATGAACGCCTGCATACAATTGAAAACCGTAAAAGAGCATTCTCTTTCTTTGATCGAAAAGTGGAAAGTATCTTTGACGTCTGGCAGGTTCATGGAAACAATGTAATCTGTGCAGAAACGCCGCGTGTTTTGGATGAACCTCACACCAAAGCGGATGCTATCCTTACAAATAAACCTGAATTATCACTATTTATGCGATTTGCAGATTGTGTGCCCATATTATTGTTTGACCCAGTAAAAAAAGTGGTTGGAAGTGTGCATGCCGGCTGGAAGGGTACAGTTAATAATATTGTTGGGGATGCAGTCAAAAAACTTCAAGAAAAATATGATGTGATTCCCTCTGATATTATCGCGGGCATTGGTCCCTCCATTGGACCGGATCATTATGTCGTGGGTGATGAAGTGCAAGCGATGGCAGAAAAAACATTCGGTGATGATATCAATCAAGTTATTTCGTTTAAAAATAGAAAAATCCATTTTAATCTGTGGCGTGCCAACGAATACTTACTCGAAAAGCAAGGCGTTAAGGCCATAGAATGCGCTAGAATTTGCACGGCATGCAATCTTGACGATTGGTACAGTCATCGGGCTGAAAACGGCGCTACGGGGCGTTTTGGGGCACTCATTGCCTTGCGAGAGCCCTATGACTGAATCCATTAAACTAAGGTACGATTTAGTTATTGAAAGAATTGAGAAAGCTTGCCTTCAATCAGGTCGAAAGAAAGAAGAAGTCAAGCTGGTCGTGGTAACCAAGAAACAAAATGCCGAAAGTATCATCGAAGTAGTTAATGCCGGAGCAACGATTCTTGGTGAAAATTATCCTGAAGAAACAGTCATTAAAATTGAAGAAATTGGCAATCGGGTCACCCCGACCTGGCACATGATTGGTCACCTTCAGAGTCGAAAAATTAAATTGATTTACCCTTCATTCTCATGTATCCATTCAATTGACAGCCTGGAACTCGCCCAAAAACTTAATCGGTTTTACGAAGAAAAGAACATCTCCATCGATGTACTTCTGGAAGTCAATATTGCGGGTGAAGAATCCAAATTCGGATTTGATGCCAGCAGCGAGCCGAAAAGAGAAGATTTAGCGGCAACCATTGAATCAATTTGTGAGCTATCCCATATAAAACCTATAGGGTTGATGACCATGCCTCCTTACGCTAATGAACCTGCACAAAATGAGGCGTGTTACAATCTTTGCTATAAATTTTGTGAAAATATCCGAAAGCAAAGTGGTTTGAGTGAATTTAGACAACTTTCCATGGGCACGAGCGCTGATTTTGAGACAGCAATAAAGTGTGGAGCAACCTACATACGTATTGGCGAAGCCATTATGGGAAAAAGACTTTATCCTGAAAAAAAGTAAAGGGTAATAAATTAATGAATACTGTTTATATTGTTGTGAGAACCTTATTTGACATACTTTCGTTTGCTGTAATCATCGATTCAGTTTTATCGTTTATATTACCGCCGTTTCATCCGGTAAGAAGCTTCTTGGATCGGCTGGTTCAGCCTATGCTCAACCCTTTACGACGTATAATCCCCCCGTTGGGCGGGTTGGATTTGAGTCCGATCGCATTATTGTTGATCATTCAACTTGTTGAAACATTGGTACTCAGACTCCTCTTGTAGATTGGGTCAGCAGTGCAAAATGGCAGTTGATCTTGATAAAACGGTTTTGAAAGTTAAACTCATTCCCCGGTCTTCACGTAATGAGGTTGTGGGTTTTATGGATGACGGGACGCTTAAAATAAAATTGACCGCACCTCCAGTTGAAGGGCAGGCCAATCAGGCAGTAATAAAATTTCTAGCGGGGATTTTAAACATCCCCACTGGAAATATTGAAATCCTTTCGGGGAAAACGAGCCACAACAAATTGATCTCAATTCTTGGGATAAAACAAGAGTCGGTAAACCTCTTACTGCAAAACCAAATAGTAAAATAACAAAATCAACCAGCGTACAGGATTCTTCCGCAGGATGAGCAGGTAGCCATGTGTGATGGTGATTTTGCTGTCTGGCAATCCGACGGGGTCAAGGTTGAGCCGCATACCTGGCAGCTTCCTTCTTCGATTGCGGCCACGGCAATGCCGTTTTTTGATTTACGCAAAACCTGATAAGTGGACAGAAATTCAGGATTGACCTGGTCAAGAACCGCTTTTCTCTCCTGAAGAAGTTTCTCCTTTTCGAGTTTCTTCTCAGCTTCTTCCGTAAAAAAAGCAGATAATTCAACAGCGAGTTTGGCGTCAAATTCCTTAAGAGAATATTCAATTTTATTTAATTGAGCTTCGGTGGTTTCCATATCGACCAATTGTTGTAATTGATCATCTTCTAATGTAGCCAGAGATTGTTTTAAAAGCTTAATTTCTGTTTGTAAGTCTTGTAATTCTTTGGGGTTTTTAACAAGCCCTCCGTAAAGGGAGGACTCGGACTGTTCAATTTTTAATCTCTTGGCGTGTACTTTTTCTTCAATGACATCATAGTTCTTTTTTTGTTCTGAATATGTTGCATTGATGGAAGCCAGGGATTTATCAATTTCCATGCGAAAAGAATTATCGTTGCGCATACGATCGATTTCATTCAATCGTTTTATGAGAGCATCAATTCTTGAATCTATTTTCTGAAGTTGGAATAAATGAAAACTCGGATTGGTCATGAAACCCTCAATTCTTTGATGTAATTATACGTGAAAGGGTTCGATTCTAAATACTTATTTTTCTATTTCGGATTTATGAATATCACCGGATTGGTCATCTAACAAAGTGATTGCATGCGGAAGAATCGGCGCCACAATCATTAAACTTTCCACAGCTCCTTTAGGGCTGCCGGGAAGGTTAACAATCAAGGTTTTTTCACAAATCCCGGCTTCAGCTCTTGAAAGGTAGGCATTTATATTAATCCTGGCAGATTCCTGGCGTATCTTTTCAACCAATCCAGTTGCCCTTTTTTGAATGACTGCCAACGTGGCTTCGGGGGTAACATCACGCGGTGCAAAACCGGTTCCTCCGGTGGTGAGGATCAGGTTGACCTCACCAGAAGAAGATTGTTTGAGTAAAAAAGTTTTGATTTGGTCTATTTCATCTGGAACAAGACTGTGGTTGACTAATGTCCACCCCAGATTCTCAACAGCTTGACACAAAGCTGGTCCGGAGAGGTCTTCGCGTTCTCCGGCAGATGAACGGTCTGAAACAGTAAGGACAGAAACTTTGATCAACATGATTAATCCTCTTCAGCTGAGAAAACTTTCCAATTGCCGTGGATGCCATCAGGCGTCACGCCAAAGAAATAACGAAAACCATCTTGAAGGCGCAGGATAAAATCGTAATGTTGTGTTTTGCCCTGAGTATATTGTTTAATCAGACCGTAATTTCCGCGCCATTGAATATCGGACTGCTCAAGATTGGATGCTGTATCACCATACTTGGTGATGGCGTAATGCCATAATCGTCGGGCAGAGGCTTGAGTGACATTTTTTACAATATTGCCATTTCGAAGATCGCGCATCGTATAGAAGCTCTTTCCACCTCTTACAACAACCTCAATCACTTCTACGCCTGTGCGCGGATCTTCAGATTCGCCGTTAGGTGTAGAAACTACCGGTTGTTCAGGTTTTTCTACCTGAGATGTAATAATTTTTTCAGAAACAGGTTGGGTATGTGTCTCTGCTTTCGGATGAATTCGATTTACAAGATTAACGATTTCATCCCGAACCGCGATATTGGTTTCTGTTTCGTCACGCACATAAATCTTGTAGTCATCCAGCGCGTAAGGTGTATCTTCACCCTTAGGGATTAGAATTCGAATTATTTCTTTCGTTTTGTACTTTTGCACATCAAAGGCCAGTTTGATGGGGGGACTCAGTCGGTTCTGAATTTCTTTTTCAAGCGCCTTGATCGATTGTTCTGAATTAGTGACACCTACGGGTTCTTTATGTTGATCTGTGGAAAGTCCAATAAATAAAGTACCACCATTGGTATTGGCGAATGCACAAATATCCATAAGGACTGCGTATAGTTT
>PNNU01000078.1 GCA_013824385.1 Anaerolinea sp. | reverse complement strand
CCGGTAATAAGAATAAGCCACAACCAGCGGAGTAATGACATCCACAAAGAGACTGGTGCCGACAGCCGTGTGCATCGAGACATTTAGTAGAATGGTCAAAAGCGGAACAACCAGCAGCACTCCGCTGGCTCCTGTAATTCCCACCACCAGGCCGGTTGCCAGGCCAATTAAGATTTCAATTTCCAAAGGGATCATTTGTATTAGTTATCCGGTAATGGAGAGGGTGAGGCGAAATTTAGCCAAGGGTCATCGTGCAATAATCATACCTAAATGAAGTAAAATCAGATGAAAATTAAATCAAGGAAGTCGATATGGAAGAATTTTCCAAAGACGAAATCGTTAAGTGTTTGAAAAAGCAGTGGGGATCTTACGTTGAGCATTATGACAAACTGTCTGCTGACGAGAAGCAAAAATTCCTTGCTCAGCAGGGTTATCTGCGATTGGGTGATCTTCTGGCTCATGTGGCGGCCTGGTGGCAGCGCGGCATGCAGCTTGTCACGGTCTATCAACACGACTCCAACTTTCAGCCTCCCGATGTGGACGTGGATGCTTTTAATGCTGAGGCGGTGGCGAGTGTCAAGGCTCTTTCTGATTCCGAGATCATTGCCCATTTTGAGGCCAGACGGCTTCAGATGCTGGAGTTGGTCAAACAACTTTCAGAGGTGGATCTTCAGAGTAACCAAATCAAGCGCCAGCTCGACATGGATGTGCTCGGCCATTTCCAGGAACACCTTCTTTAATTAAAAGAAGGCATTTCGTGCCTCTCTTGGTCTAGCGATGACAGACAAGGTGGTAGGGGATCGCTTCGCATTGACAATGTGAATGGTCAATTAATCTCAAATTTGTGCCAAGTGTTGACCGTTGAAAGTGTGTATGGCAATGCTCGCGATGACAGAGGGGGGCTGCATTAAGGATGTTTGAATTGTAAGGCAATGATCACTAAGACAGAGGTGTTGGGGATCGCTTCGCATTGACGATGAAAATGTCAAATTGATCTCAAATTTGTGCCAAGTGTTGACCATTGAAAGGTTGTTTGTCAATGCTCGCGATGACAGGAAGTATTATTATAAGGTGAATCTCTTTTAGGGTAGTAAAAGAAAAGATCCAAATTCCAAAAAGCGAATCTGGATCTTTATATAATCGGTTTTCCTAATCACTAATCACTAATCACTAATCACTAATCACTAATCACTAATCACTAATCACTAATCACTAATCACTAATCACTGCTCTTACCTTACTAAAGTACCCACCTTCTCGCCAAACAAGGCTTTTTTCAGAGCGCCTCTATCCCATAAGTTCAAAACATGGATGGGGAGTTTGTGTTCCATGCACATGGTGATGGAGGTAACATCCATCACCTCCAGACGGCGGTTGATGGTATCAAGATAGGTCAATTCATCAAATTTGACGGCATTGGGGTTCTTCTTTGGATCGCTGTCATAAACGCCGTCCACTTTGGTGGCTTTGATCAACACGTCGGCGTCAATTTCCATGGCGCGTAGTGCAGCTGCAGTATCGGTGGAAAAATACGGGTTGCCGGTTCCGCCGCCAAAAATGACCACGCGGCCTTTTTCAAGATGCCTGATCGCGCGCCTGCGGATGTAAGGTTCGGCGACCGTCCGCATTTCAATGGAGGTCATAACGCGTGTGACAACGCCATGGTGTTCAAGCGCGTCCATCAGCGCCAGTGCATTCATCACAGTGCCCAGCATGCCCATGTAATCCGCGGTAGCCTGATCCATGCCCATTTCAAGGCCGACTTTACCGCGCCACAGGTTGCCGGCGCCGATCACAATGGCTACGTCAACGCCCAGTTCACGTACATCTTTGATACGGCCGGCAATCTCAAGAGCCTGGGTGGCATCTATGCCTGCGCCGCCAGCTGCGGCAAGAGATTCTCCGCCCAATTTGAGCAAGATCCGATGATAGCGTAACTCCTGCATGCTTCCTCCTTGGGTTAAGAAAAGACCAACCCAAAGGTTGGTCTTTTTATTGAAATTATTCTTCTGAAGCTTCGGCAGTGGTCTCACCGAGAGCCCAACGGGCGAACCGTCGGACGATGATGTTTTCACCCAATGCGGCGATTTTCTGATTGATGAGTTCCTGAATGGTGATGGATTCGTCGCGGATGTAGTTTTGGTTCATCAGAACGAATTCATCTTTGAACTTCTTGATCGAACCCTCAACGATTTTTGGCAGAATGGAATCTGGTTTGCCGTCTTCTTTGGCTTTGGCAGTCGCAATCTTGGTCTCGCGTTCGATCACTGAGGCGGGGATATCCGATTCAGCAACGAATTCAGGTGATGTGGCTGCGATTTGCAGGGCAATTTCGTGAGCCAGGGTGCGGAAGACTTCAGAGCGGCCGACGAAATCGGATTCGCTGTTTAATTCAACCATCACACCCACGCGGCCGTTGCCGTGTGAATAGAGTTCAACAACACCTTCAGAAGCCTGGCGTGCAGAACGCTTGGTAGCGGTGGCCAAACCCTTTTCGCGCAAGAAATCCAATGCTGCGTTCAAGTCGCCGTTGGATTGCTCAAGTGCCTTACGGCAGTCGAGGATGCCTGCGCCGGTGCTTTCTCGTAACGTTTTGATCATTTCAGTTGTAATTGCCATTGCTTCAGGTTCCTTTTCTAATCAGTCTCAATCGCTCGAATAAAGCGTTAATCTTTGTCGCAAAGCTTAAGATGTCTAAGCTTCAGAGGTTACTTCAACTTCATCGGCTTTACCGCCCATTTTGGCCAGGGTGGCAGCGCCTAATAACTCGGTATCGTCCATGTCGGATTCTTCATCCATACGGGGACGGGGAGTGGCAGAAACAGGGCGGCTCTGGGGAGCATCAGATCCGGCAACCACGTCTTGATCTTCATCTTTGAACATGGTTTTGCCTTCGATGACCGCGTCAGCGATCTTGCCGCACAACAGTTTGATCGCGCGGATGGCGTCATCGTTGGAGGGGATCACATAATCGACCACACGGGGATCGCAGTTGGTATCAACAAGTGCAACCACCGGGATGCCCTTCAAATTGGCTTCATGCACAGCGGTGTGCTCGCGCACGGTATCAATAATGAAAACCAGATCAGGAACACGTTTGAGGGTGCGCACACCAGAGAGACGGGTCTGCAATTTTTTGACGCTGCGTCCGATGAGCAGGCCTTCTTTTTTGGTCAGACGGTGAATATCACCGGTTTCAATCATTTTTTCGAGACGATCAAGTTCTGAAATACGAACGAGCATGGTGGACCAGTTGGTCAGCATGCCGCCCAGCCAGCGTTCGGTCACGTAGGGCATACCGCAGCGAATGGCTTCTTCAGCAATGGTTTCTTGTGCCTGGCGTTTGGTGCCGATGAACATGATGGTGCCGCCTTTGGCGACAGTATCACGAACAAGGTTGTAGGCGGTGTTCAACAACTTGACAGTTTGTTGCAGGTCGATGATGTGGATGCCGTTGCGCTCGGTGAAAATATAGGGGCGCATCAACGGATTCCATTTGTTGGTGCGGTGACCAAAGTGGACGCCGCTTTCGAGCAGGGCTTTCATAGAAATTACTGAACTCATGGGTATTACTCCTTTGCGTTTTTTGTCTTCCGCACCCTTTAGCCCTGTCATCACTGTTTTTGGCAGCACGCAGACAAGATCGGGGAGCGTGTGAGATGTGCCTGGTTCAATCCGATTTTGGATATTACCTAAGCCGGTGAATTATAACACAGGAGATTGTAATAGTAGGAAATTTAACTAACAGAAAAGACAAATTAAAACTGATTAATAGTACAAAAAAATGTGCAGATGATAGAATTAGATATGAATTTTCTCTGGATAGCTCATCCGATTTGACGTGGAAGAAAACGAAAGGTTGATAACAAATGCACATTCTGGTTACCAATGATGATGGCGTTACTGCTCCCGGGTTGCTGGCGCTGGTCAAAGAGATGCGCAAGATTGGCGAAGTAAGTGTGCTGGCACCGGATCACAATTGGTCTGCTTCAGGGCACGTGAAGACACTGCACCGTCCGTTGCGCGCCAAACCGGTGACTCTGGCGGATGGCAGCGCGGCACTCGCCAGCGATGGCGCCCCCTCGGATTGTGTGGCTTTGGCTTTGATGGGGGTGATTGAGAAACCCATCGACCTGGTCGTTTCAGGCATCAATCCCAATGCCAATATTGGTCATGACATAACTTATTCGGGCACGGTAACCGCCGCCATGGAAGCCGTCATCAACGGAGTACCCGGTGTGGCTGTCTCGTTGGACGCCCCCGAAGGTTTCAGCGGTACGTTGGATTACGCTCCGGCGGCTGCAGCCGCCCGCAAGGTGGTAGAGACACTGCTTAAACATCCGTTTGGGCGGGATATTTTACTAAATATCAATGTGCCTTACCTGCCAGAAAACGAACTGAAGGGGTTTCGCCCCACCCGCCAGGGACTGCGCATCTACCGTGATGAATTGGTACGGCGCGAAGATCCGCGTGGTAAACCCTATTATTGGATTGGCGGCAAAGCCCCAACTGGTGTGGATGAAAGCGGCACAGATTTCGGTGATCTTAAAGCAGGCTATGTATCCATTGCTCCCATCCAATTGGATATGACTGCCTACCAGGTGTTGGAAGAGCTCAAACAGTGGCAGTGGCCGCTTAATTAGTTGCAAAAAAGAAGTATGTACCAAAATTTGTCTGACAAATCACATTTGACTTTTGCCTGAGAAAACGTTAAATTAATCATATCGTTCGTTGACAATTTTCTTGTTCAATCCAATTATGTTTGACCCAAGGAGAGATGCATGAAGCTTTTGACCGTCAAGAACTGGATGAAAGACCTTGTGATTTTTATTGATCCAGATGCAAGCGTTAACGAGGGGTTATCCCTCATGCGCCATCGCTATTTGAACAGTGTCATCGTCAACAAAACCCCTTCAAACCCTGAATACGGTATCGTGACCTCTATTGATATTTGCGACAAAATTGTCGCTCAGAAAAATAATCCCGCTGAGACCAAGATTCGTGACATTATGGTCTCACCGGTGGTCACTGTTCCAACTGACATGAAAATAACTGAATGCGCAGCGTTGATGAAAAAACTGCGTGTACATCACCTGCCTGTGGCAGATGACCATGGCATGATTGTTGGTATGATATCGGCAACAGATTTTCTTGTAATTGCTGAAGCTATGGGTACCAACTTTGAGGAACGCAGCCTCCATTAATTCTTGACTGTTTTAGAATTGCACCCCTCGGCGCATCGGTTATAATACTTCAACCATGCGCCGATATTTATACTTACTCCTAATTGTTGTAATGCTCGCCAGCCTTCTGATGCTGCCATTCGGTAAAGCCCAGGCACAAGGTTCTGTGTCGGGTGCCGATATGATTAACTTGATGAACAACTGGCGGTCTGGTTACTGGTCCAATGCGTTGATTGAAGACGCCGCGCTGAATAGTTGTGCTCAATGGACTGCTGAAGAAATGAATAGAATGGGGGCAGGTGGACATCTAACCTCCTATGGATACACAGCGGCTAGTGTTCGATGTGCCGAATTTGGTTTTGGCAGCGGTAATAAAGTTTTTGTCACTGAAAACTGGGCGGGTGATAGTAGAATGTCAATTGATTTGCTAGCCAGTTATTGGGCTGATTACTGGCATATGCTTCCAGCCACAGAACAACAATACCGCTACGTAGGTGTTGGTATTTCTGGGGATTATTATGTCCTTCAAGCTGGTGCAATTTCTGGTGAAACAACCTCAAACACATCAACAGGTTCAAATGTGTCATCTACAAATGTGCCTGATGGCAGTACACCCGTAGTGAATAACTACGTCGTTTCCTTCCCCACTTCGACCCCTGATTTAGATGGCAACATCTCTCATGTTGTGAAAAGTGGAGAAAGTTTGTACACTATCGCTGTGAACTACGGTGTAACCATAGATGCAATCAAAATATTAAACGCAATGACTACCAATGATATTTTTGTTGGAAACACACTCAAGATCAGCCTCAAGCCAACACCCACCATCACCCCCACCCGTACCGCAACGGTAATGATGCCCACCCGAACGCCTACCCAGCCGCTCGCAACCAACACACCCATGCCTACCAAAACGATTACACCGACACCTGTCCCAACAAGGGTTCCCTTGATGCAGAAGATTGACCGTCAGTATCTAGGGTTTGGGCTGCTTGTTTTAAGTGCAGCGGGTTTCTTTGTAGTCTTCTTCTTCTTTTTCGTAAAACCAAAATTTAATAAGAAATAATAATTAAGATCTAACTGCAAGACCCGCGCTATTTGGATTAAGACTAAACCTCCGCAGATTTTGAATCTGCGGGGGTTTGTACTTATTTTACATGCTAGATCATGAAATCTTCGCCGTGCCATACCCCATCCGTGGGGTTATGAACTGTAATGTGTTCAAGTTGTTCGTCGTGTTTATGTTTATCCAATGTTTTCAGACGTGTTTCAACTGCTTCGAGTCTTGACATTAGCGATGCCACCGAATCGCCTATGGTATCCGGCAGGCGTCCGTGTTCAAGATCAGGACCGCTGGCTGAGGGCATACTGCGGCTCACCACCTGGCCAGGCACACCTACCACCACAGAGTTGGGTGGTACGGGTTTGACCACCACGGCGTTTGCGCCGATGCGGCTGTGAGCGCCGATGACGATGTTCCCCAGAATTTTAGCGCCAGCACCGACCACCACGTCATTTTCAAGCGTGGGGTGGCGTTTGCCTTTTTGCAGGCTGGTGCCGCCCAGCGTTACTCCGTGATAAAGCGTGACACGGTCTCCGACTTCAGCGGTTTCACCGATCACCACCCCCATGCCGTGATCAATGAAGAAACTGTGGCCGATCTTTGCGCCGGGGTGGATCTCTATACCCGTCCAGAATCGTGTTATCTGCGAGAACCAACGTGCCAATAACTTAAAGCCGTGTTCCCACATCCAATGTTCGGTTCGGTGCGCCCATACAGCTTGCAGACCGGGATACGCAAGGAACAATTCAAGCGTGGACCGCGCTGCAGGGTCACGTTCAAAGACCGAACGGATGTCTTCGCGCATGTAACTAAAAAGTGAATAAGACACGGTTCCCTCCATTGGATGCGTCCTTAGTCTGCCAGGTTGGCAAATAACGGGGTGCTGAGATACCGTTCACCAAACGAGGGGATGATCACTACAATCAATTTACCCCTGTTTTCTGGCCGGGCGGCTAATTGCAAGGCTGCCCAGGTGGCTGCACCAGATGAAATGCCCACCAGCAGCCCCTCATGGGTGGCCATATCTCGTGCAGTTTGGAGTGCATCATCATTCTTGACACGGATGATCTCATCGTAGATTTGGGTATTCAAAACATCGGGTACGAAGCCCGCACCAATGCCCTGGATGACGTGAGGACCTTTTGCACCGCCTGAAAGCACTGGTGAGGCATCCGGTTCGACGGCGACTATTTTGACACCGGGCTTGCGGGATTTCAACACTTCACCGATGCCGGTGATGGTGCCGCCGGTTCCCACACCTGCCACCACAATATCCACCTGGCCGTCGGTATCGCGCCAAATTTCTTCTGCGGTGGTCTTGCGGTGAATCTCGGGGTTGGCCGCGTTTTTGAATTGCTGCGGCATGAAATACTTTTTGTCTGTGGCGGCAATCTCTTCTGCTTTGCGGATGGCGCCCGGCATGCCTTCACTACCCGGGGTGAGGATCAGTTCTGCGCCATAAGCGCGCAGCAGCATGCGGCGTTCTTTACTCATGGTGTCTGGCATCACCAGCACCAGCTTGTATCCGCGGGCGGCAGCCACGAAGGCCAGGGCGATACCCGTATTTCCGCTGGTGGGTTCTATCAGGATGGTGTCTTTGGTGATCAAGCCTGCTTTTTCTCCAGCGTCGATCATCGAAACCCCGATGCGGTCTTTCACGCTGTGAGAGGGGTTGAAGTATTCAAGTTTGGCAGCCACGGTGGCAACGCTGTCTTTTGTGAGCCGGTTAAGTTTGACAAGTGGGGTATTGCCGATCAGTTCAGTGATATCATTTGCGATTTTCATGTTTATCCTGTTTATTAAATTAATACGGCCAACTTAAATCAAAAGCGACGGAGAGCGCTGCACGACATACGTGCGGGGACGTCTACCGCCGCCAGAAAAAGTTGACCGTGAGGTTTAGACTCTGGCGGTGTTAGATCGAGCCCCGCCTTGTACACAAGCAAGTTTGCTTCATTAATACTCCAATAATTAGACTTAATTTGTCTTATTGTATTCGATTAATTTAGAAAGTCAATGGTAATACTTATTAGATTTATATATAAAATACCTTGATGTTGTTTTTGCTTACTTTCTTGGGAAAATCGCCATTCCTATCAGCCTTAATAATTCAGGAATATTTTTTATGGAATCACGATCCAAATCTTTTGTTTCTTCGTTCAGGGCATCATAAGATATGAGATACGGACTTATTTTTTTATCAACATCCTTTACTTCACCATAGCTCCAACCTGTGGAAAGCCGTTCTTTCACCCATTCTTCATGTTCAAATCTGGCGAGTATCTCCAGGGCATTTACTGGAATCTCAGTAAATGCTTTTTCGTTATGGTGGGTCGGGCGCATCTCCCATCCGATAAAGTCGAGCATGGCAGTAATGCTTCTTGCCTGACGCAAATTGGAGTATTTTAAGCTGTCAGGCAGATCCGTGAATCTCGCATATGCAAGCGGTTTATCTGGATGTCTTTCTGCTTGTTTCTTGTTATATCTCTCATGAATTGCGATGGCCAGTTTTTCGAGGTTATCCAACAGCGGACGGGGGATAATGTCAGAACCTTGATTGAAATTGCCTGACAATGCAGTTAAATCATCCAGGACTTCGCATCCAACTGAAAAACCTCCAGCGAATAATGTTGTCATTTCAAGGGTGTTTAGGAGAAAGCTTTCTTTTTCCCTGGAAAATTGATCAGGGAAGACGCCATTTCTTACCAAATAAGTGACATCCAATCGTTTATCGGTAATTGCAATGGAAGCGTCGCCGATCTTGTTTCGTTTTTTATCCACAATTCCGTAGGCTTCGCGGTTCCACTCTTGCAATTCATCGCAAAGGATTAATAAGAAGGCAATGGGGTGTTGGTATGGAGAAAGCGCCCTCAGGTTAAAGGGATCTTTCATCAATACATTGCGATAGTAATTATGCAGCAGAACTGCACTTGCGCTGTCCAGGATGGGATAATAGAAATATTCAGGTTTATAGTTGCAGCTTTGAATCAAATAGCCATACCATTTCAATACAATTAAGGCACTATAAAATCCATGGTCAATGAAACCATTTTTAGCCATAGTGATCACAAAGTTATCGAGAGAAATCTTGGTGGTTTTTAGATCTACTCCTAAAGTAAGATGAAGTTTATGAGCAAGCAGATCGATCGGCTTGAGAAGATCGATATAAACACAAGAGTCATACCTTTTATAATAGCTTTCAGTAAACTCCTTTTTTGGAAGAATTTCGGCAATCGAGTTTAATACATCAAAATTCTCAAATTCCAGATGAGTGTTGATCCGGGTACTGCCATCCACTTCGGTAGCAAAACCTAAAAACTTGGCAATTTGTCTGCCAATGATTTCCACCGGGTAGCCAATATCATGAAATAAAGAAGCGAGCCCCCAACGATAAAAGAATTCTTCATTTTTTGTATCGAATGAAAAACCGTATTCTGATTTATCCATGTTTTTGGCGTCAAACGCTGCTCGATAATTTGCATTTTGAGAATAGATGGATAAACCGAGGATGAAAACATTCACGGAATGGATGTAATGATCTCTTTGTTTGTCGATCAGTGTCGCGGCGTTTTCTTCATAAGAACGCAGTGCATCCAGCAAATCAATAAAAGAAGACTCTTTTCCTTTTAATGTAATTCGATAACTGTCAAAGAAGGCTTCATACACTGCAAAAGCAGTATCTTTTGTCTCATTTCTAAGGAATTCCTGAACAGCCTGGTGGATAAACGCTTTATAGCAATGGCCCCTCGCAACATCCTCAAAAAGTTCAAGATCAGTGAAGAATTTATCTGTGTAAATTATCAAATTATTCATGGTTACCTTGAGTTCCTATCCATTGAGAAAAATTCCCAGTAAATAATGGTCGATCAAGGGATAAATATTGAAATTACCAATTCTCATACTGAATTGTACCTTGTTGCATTGATTCAGCCAGAAAAACGGGTTGATCCGCAACCATGTTATCCGCTCTGATCCATGCCAAAGGCTTGTGGGTTTTTCTGAAGTCTTGAACAACGTCACCGGTACCACCCGGACCGCGTGCTTCTTGACCGTTCCAGATCGCAACGAGTATATCCATATTATTGAATAAAAAATCTCCAAGCGTCTGATAGGCATCACCTTGTTTCTCATCTGAAAATTTTATGGTTCCTTCAGCTTTTTTGAGAAATTCAAGAAAGGTCTTTTGATCGTCCGCAGAGAAAGTCAGCAGGTATTCATCCTGATTAAAAGGAAGTAAGACATAGAGTGGAATTGAGTATTCAATGGCAATCCTGGCTGATAATAGATCCGCACCAGGAGATAGCGGCGAATAAAAACTGAGTTGGTCATTCGGATATTTTCTGGCAATGTTTTTCAGAATTTGACGAAAAGATTCCTCAATTACATCCGAATTCTGTAATGAAAGATGCCCGGTAACGCCAATTTTTAGAATAT